>JAISHB010000020.1 GCA_031262785.1 Prevotellaceae bacterium | reverse complement strand
CTACGCCGAATACCTTCAGGAGGTGGTTTGCTACAGCATTAAATCGGAAAGTTCCGAAGGATACGAACAACAACGCATCGGTTGGTTGCGCTCGCAATACAGCAGCACCCTGCTTGCCTTGCAACGCATGCCCATCGCGTTCCTCAAAGGTGAATGGGACTATTGCAATAAATTGTTCCAGTGGCTATTGCCCTCGCGGTTTCTGCTCATTGCACTGATTATTATCGGCGCCGTCCTCATGACGTTTCTGGACTGGACGCGTTGCGCCAAATGGTATTTTTTGCTGGGAACGATCATTCTTACCTTCCTGTTAGCATTGCCCGAAGGGGAAGTGACCAAACGTTTCTGGCGATCCATCGGCGCATTGCCCATCCTCATGTTTAGTGCGATGTTTAGTCATATCACCCGCTTCTTTCAACGCAAAAGCGAGAAAAAGAAAGGGAAGAAAAAGCAAAAACCCGAAAAGGCCACCCGCAAAATGAGTAAACCGCATGAAGATAGCATTTGAAGCCCAGCGCATCTTCCGTACCAACAAGCATGGTATGGATTTCGTGGCCTTAGAAACCATTCGCCAGCTGCAAAAACTGCACGACGGCAATCACTACTATGTGTTGGTGGCACCCGGAGAAGACCGATGCCTGAAGGAGAGTGACAACCTCAGCATTGTGGAGTTGAAATGTCCCACCTATCCATTATGGGAACAATCCGCACTGCCCAAAGCCGTTAAAAAGCTGGGCGTCGACCTGCTTCATTGCACCTCCAATACCGCCCCGTTGCAATCGCCCGTGCCGTTGGTTTTGACGTTGCACGACATTATCTATCTGGAACCGCGTTTGCATCGCAGCCCCTCGCTCTACCAAGAAATGGGATGGCACTATCGTCGTTTCATTGTGCCGCGCATCCTGCCCAAGTGTCGGAAGATTATCACCGTTTCGGAGTTTGAATGTCAACGCATTCAGCAGGCTTTGCAGATACCCACCGGGCGCATCACCTCGGTGTATAACGGTTACAACCCCCACTTTCGTCTTCTCGAGAAGGTAGACCCCAAAGTGGTGAAGAAATACATTCCCCATTCCGATTTTCTTTTCTTTTTGGGCAATACCGACTCGAAGAAAAACAGCGCCCGCACCCTGAAAGCCTACAGCATCTACCTGAAACTCTCGGAGGTGAAACGTCCGCTGCTCATTGCCGACCTCAAAGAAGAGGCCGTTGGTTCGTTGCTGCGGCAAGAAAACATCACCGACATCGATCCCTATCTCTATCACCCGGGCTACATTCAAAATCAAGACCTTCCCACCCTCTACAATGCCGCTTTTGCGTTCCTTTACCCCTCGTTGCGCGAAAGTTTCGGCATTCCCATCCTCGAAGCCATGGCCTGCGGCACGCCGGTGATTGCCGGAAACACTTCGGCGATGCCCGAGGTAGCCGGAGCGGGCGGCATCCTGGTTGATCCGCAATCGCCGCAGGCTATTGCCGATGCCCTGTTGCGTCTGGAGCGTGAGGAATCGTTTCGGCAGTCGCAACAAGCTTACGGACTGGAACGTGTGAAACTTTTCTCGTGGGAGAAAACTGCGGAAGCGTATGCACAAATCTATCAGAGCGTGGGAAAAGAATGAAATCATAAATTTCATACAACATCCCCAAAAAAATCTGTTTCGATCATAGATTTCATACAACGTCCCCAAAAAAATCTGTTTCGATTATAGATTTTATACAACGTCCCCAAAAAAATCTATTTTGATTGCAGATTTCATACAACGGTCTGAAAAAAATCTATTTTGATTGTCGACTTTGCACAACGACCCCCAAAAAATCCGTTTCGATTATAGATTTCATATAACGGTCTCAAAAAAATCCATTTTGATTATAGATTTCATATAACGCCCTCAAAAAAATCCGTTTCGATTGTCGGCTTCGCACAACGCCCCCAAAAAAATCCGTTTTGATTGTCTGCTTCGTACAACGCCCTCAAAAATATCTGTTTTGATTGTAGACCTCGTACAACGGCCTGAAAAATATCTGTTTTGATTGTAGAGGCTTTATCCCGAATCGGCCTCTCCGTGAGGCGTGTGAAGAAACACCCGATTGGCTTGTTTAAGATGAAACAGATTGATTAGCATCAAGACAAACGTAGTTGGAATATAGCAGATGGCTTTAAAGAAACGCCTATCGAACAGCAAGTAGCGGGGAACGGCAAGGCACAGTGCGATGAGTAGCGTGCCCAGCAAAAGCCACCATTAATATAGGAATATCGAAATCGTTAAACATCCTTAACTATTCGACAGCTATCGTTCGAAACCCTATCTTTGTGTTACAAATAAATAAAACTAGTCTAAAAAGAAAATATCCCGTCATGAACAAATATGTCATCATCGGCGGCGTGGCCGGAGGCGCCACAGCTGCTGCCCGATTAAGAAGAATCGACGAAAAAGCGGAAATCGTGCTGCTCGAACGCGGACACTATATTTCCTATGCCAATTGCGGATTGCCCTACTATATTGGAGGGGTAATTAAGCAACGCCAGGCATTGTTGCTGCAAACTCCCGAGTCGTTTGGTGCACGCTTTGGGGTGGATGTGCGCATCGATCACGAAGTGATTGCCGTGACCCCGTCGGCCAAAAGTATCACCGTGCGCACGACCGGGGGGCGAACATATACCGAAACTTACGATAAACTGTTGCTCTCGCCGGGTTCTACGCCGGTACGCCCTCCGCTCGAAGGCATCGACGACCAGGCCGTTTTCACCCTTCGCAATGTGGAAGATACCGATCGTATCCAATCGTACCTGACCAACGCTTCGGTGCGTCGTGCCGTAGTAGTGGGAGCCGGCTTCATCGGCTTGGAAATGGCCGAAAATCTGCATCATGCCGGTGTGGAAGTGACCGTGGTGGAGATGGGGAACCAGGTGATGGCGCCCATCGATTACTCCATGGCCGCGCCCATTCATCAGCACCTCGTCCAAAAAGGCGTGCAGCTCTGTTTGGAAGAGAGTGTGACCCGCTTTAGCCGCAACGCTCAAGGAGTGCTTACGGTGCACCTGAAAAGTGGTCGGGAGCTTCCCACGGAGCTGGTGTTGCTCTCCATCGGCGTGCGTCCGGCCACCGCTTTAGCCCAACAAGCCGGACTCAAAATAGGTGAAACGGGCGGAATCTATGTAAATGAGTACCTCCAAACTTCCGATCCCGACATTTTTGCCGTGGGCGACGCCATCGAATATCCCCCTCCCCTCACGGGTAAACCGTGGCTCAACTACTTGGCCAATCCGGCCAACCGACAGGGACGTTTGGTAGCCGACAATATGGTCAACGGCAACGTGGCGACTTATGAAGGCGCCATTGGAACCTCCATTGCAAAGGTGTTCGACCTGACGGTGGCTTCTACCGGCCTGGCCGCCAAGCGTTTGCGGGCGTTGGGCATGGATTATCGAAGCTCGGTGACCTCCGGCGCCTCGCATGCCGGCTACTATCCCGACGCACTTCCCTTTACGTTGAAGCTGACCTTCCATCCCACCACCGGACAGCTCTACGGTGCCCAATGTGTGGGCTACGACGGAGTGGATAAGCGCATCGACCAACTATCGGCGCTTATTAAAAGAGGTGGCACGGTAAACGACCTTACATCGACCGAGCACGCCTATGCCCCGCCGTTCTCATCGGCTAAAGATCCTATCGCCATAGCCGGTTACGTGGCCTCGAATATCCTCAGCGGAGCCATGCCGTCGATTACTTGGCGGGCATTGCAAGCCCAGAAAGCAAACATCCTGCTTGTCGATGTCCGCACAGCGGAAGAATTTGCCTTCGGAACCATCGACGGAGCGGTGAATATCCCCCTTGACGAGCTGCGAAGCCGTATACACGAAGTGCCCGCCGACAAACCGGTGGTACTTTTCTGTGCCGTGGGTTTGCGCGGATATGTGGCACTGCGCATCTTGGCCGGACACGGCTATTCCAATGTGCGAAACCTTTCGGGCGGTTATAAATTCTATGCCGAGGCCACGGCGCCGCTGCCCCAAGCTGAAAAAACGCCCGCATCGAGGCCAACCTATGCGACCGCAACCCTCGCTCCGGCAGAAGTATTGGAGTTGGATGCCTGCGGATTGCAGTGCCCCGGCCCGATTTTGCAAACCAAGCGGGCGATAGATTCTCTTGCCGTTGGCGGACGTGTGTTGGTTACGGCCACCGATGCCGGCTTTGCCCGCGACGCACAAGCCTGGTGCAACACTACGGGCAACCGGCTCGTAGAGAGTCGTTCCGAGAAAGGGCGCTACACCGTGCTCATCGAAAAGGGATCACCGGCGGTCGGCGAAGCTTCCCCTGCGCAGGACGCGCCCTCCGGGCGACGGGGAAAAACCCTCATTTTATTCAGCGACGACTTGGATAAAGCCTTGGCCACCTTCGTGCTGGCCAACGGGGCGGCAGCCACCGGCCAAAAAGTGACCATTTTCTTCACGTTTTGGGGGCTCAACGTGCTCAAGAAGACCCGAAAGCCGCGGGTGCAGAAGGATTTGTTCGGACGAATGTTCGGCTGGATGCTTCCTTCGAGTTCTTTGCAGCTGAAACTCTCGAAAATGAACATGCTGGGCATCGGTCGCCGCATGATGCGCTACCTGATGCGAAGCAAAGGGGTCGATTCCCTCGAATCGCTGCGTGCGCAAGCTTTGGCGCAGGGCGTTGAATTCATTGCCTGCCAAATGTCGATGGATGTGATGGGCGTTGCCCGCGAAGAACTCCTCGACGAGGTGTCGGTGGGGGGAGTGGCCACCTACATGGAGCGTGCCGACCGTGCCAATGTGAATCTTTTCATATGATTGTAACATCTATTTCATGCTGTCGAAACAATAGTGAGCCATCTTTGCCGATACTATTTAAACGCTAACGGAAACAACAATGAACGAACATCGCATTTTAGTCGTAGACGACGAAGAAGACCTGTGCGAAATCCTGCAATTCAACCTCGAGAATGAAGGATACGGGGTGGACACCGCCCATTCGGCCGAAGAGGCCTTGAAACTCCCGCTGGGCAATTATCAATTGCTGTTGTTGGATGTGATGATGGGCGAAATGTCGGGCTTTAAGCTGGCAAACCTATTGAAGAAGGACAAAAGAACAGCCTCCATCCCCATCATCTTCATTACGGCCAAAGACACCGAAAACGATTTGATGACCGGATTTAATCTGGGTGCCGACGATTACATCTCCAAACCCTTTTCGCTTCGTGAAGTGATTGCCCGTGTGCGTGCCGTGCTTCGGCGTACCACCTCCGGGGAGCCGCAGCAAGAGCTACTCACCTATCGTACGCTTTGCATCGACGCCTCCAAGAAAAAAGCAACCATCGACGGCTGCGAAGTTCCGCTCACCAAACGTGAACTGGAGCTGCTGGGCATGTTGTTGCGCAAGCCCGGACGTGTCTTCTCCCGCGAAGAGATTATGGCGCAGATATGGAACGATGAAGCCTACGTGCTCGACCGCACCGTCGACGTGAACATCACCCGCTTGCGCCGGAAGTTGGGTATCTACGGCAAAAACATCGTCACCCGCTTAGGATATGGATACTGCTTCGAGGCTGAATAACAATCCGCACTTCCTCTCTTTCAGCCGGAAGCTCTTCTTATCGGTGATGCTGCTCTTTCTACTCTTTGCGGGCAGCATTGTGATGTATCAATATCAGCGCGAGAAGAATTATAAGGTAGAACTCCTGAACACGCAGCTGCAAGACTGCAATCTCGACGTCTACCACATCCTCATGCAAACCCCCGACAGCCTGCAAGCCCAAGCCATTGAACGCTATCGTCGGGGCAGCATCCTGTCCGATTTGCGCATCACCCTGATTACGCGCCAGGGGAAGGTACTTTTCGACAGCAAAGCCGGCACCACGCCGATCAATCACCTGCATCGCCCCGAAGTGGAGCAGGCGCTCAAAGAGGGGACGGGCTACGACGTGCGCCGTCCGTCCGAAACGCTGGGCGGCAACTATTTCTACTCGGCCACCGCCTTCGATACCTGCATTGTGCGCTCGGCACTTCCCTACAACCTCAATCTGGTGCGGCATCTTTCGACCGGTGTGCAATACATCTGGTTCACGCTCATTGTGGCCTTGATGCTGATCATCATCTTCTACCAATTCACCTCCCGTTTGGGAACAGCCATCACCCAACTACGCGGATTCGCCATGCGCGCCGACAGGGATGAGCCTATCCAGACCGACATCCAGTCGGCCTTTCCACACAATGAGTTGGGAGAAATCTCGCAACACATCGTGCGGATATACCGTCGGTTGCACGAAACAAAGGAGGCGCTCTACATTGAGCGGGAAAAGCTCATCACCCATCTTCAGAGTTCGCGCGAAGGATTAGGCATATTCACCCGCCAGCGGCGGGAGATCCTGGTCAACGACCTCTTTACCCGCTACGCCAACCTGATTTCCGACTCCAACCTGTCGGACACCGAAGAGATCTTTGCCGTCGAGGAGTTGCGTCCCGTTACGGCCTTCATCTATGCCGGAAAAGAGGGACGAACTACCCTGACGGTCGAGAAAAACGGTCGCATCTTCGCCGTCGAATGCATCATGTTCCAAGACCTCAGCTTCGAGGTCTCCATCAACGACATCACGCAGGAAGAAGAACAGGTGCGTCTCAAACGACAGCTCACCCAGAACATCGCCCACGAGCTGAAAACGCCCGTAAGCAGCATACAAGGCTACCTCGAAACCTTGGTGCAGCACCCCGACATCCCATCGGACAAGCTGCATCTCTTCCTGGAGCGCTGCTACGCACAAAGCAACCGTCTGAGCCGGTTGTTGCGCGACATTTCGGTGCTTACCCGTATGGACGAAGCCTCGGAGATGATTGAAATAGAACCGGTGAACCTCACCCGCCTGGTTGCCGAGATTCTGGGCGAGGTTTCGCAGGAGCTGGAAGCCAAACAGATCACGGTAGACAACCGGTTATCGGGCGACATCTGGGTGCGGGGCAACCATTCGCTGCTCTATTCCATCTTCCGCAACCTGCTGGACAACGCCATTGCCTACGGCGGCACGGGCATACACATCCAACTGAACTGTTTCCGCCGGGACGACCGCTTCTACTACTTCAGTTTCGCCGACAACGGGACAGGCGTCTCGCCCGAACACCTGCATCGCCTCTTCGAGCGCTTCTACCGCGTCGACAAAGGTCGCTCGCGCAAGCTCGGGGGCACCGGATTGGGCTTGGCCATCGTGAAAAATGCCGTGATTTTCCATGGCGGCACCATTTCGGCCAAACATGCCCCGGGCGGCGGACTGGAATTCTTGTTCACCCTGGCCAAAGAAAAAGAATAAAAGCCCTATCTTTGTCCGGATGGCAACACACCTGAACATAGTGGCTTTCAATGTCCCGTATCCCCCCAACTACGGCGGAGTGATCGACGTCTACTACCTAATAGAGACGTTGCATCGCTTGGGCGTGAAGGTGTTGCTGCACTGTTTTACCCGCAACCGCGACCAGGCTCCCGCATTGGAGAGGCTCTGCGAGGCCGTCTGGTACTATCCGCGCCGCACCGGTTGGCGGGCGAACCTCTCCCTGCTTCCCTACAATGTCTATGGCCGACGGGATGAGGCGCTGCTGGCCAACCTGCTCTCCAACGAATATCCCATTCTCTTCGAGGGGCTTCACACTTGTTACTACCTCACCCACCCCCGCCTGTCGCACCGGCAAAAGCTGGTACGTTGCGGCAACATCGAACACGACTATTATCGTGCCATTGCCGCCGCCTCGCACGGTGCGAGGAGCAAACTGTTCCATCTGGTCGAAGCAGCACGGTTCCGATGCTACGAGCGCGTCTTGCGTAGTGCAGACATCCTGCTGGCCATCTCCGAAACCGACGCCCGCTACCTCAGCCGTCGCTATCCCAACGAAGTGGTGTGCATTCCCGCCTTCCACCAGGGAGGCGAAACGGTAACCTCCAAAACGGGGCAGTCGGACTTCATCCTCTACCACGGCAACCTGTCGGTTCCGGAAAACGAACGGGCGGCCGAATTCCTGCTCATGCAGGTGTTTGGACACCTTCCCTACCGGTGCGTGATTGCCGGCATGAATCCCCCGGAGCGATTGCAAGCGGCCGTGGCGGGTTATCCCCATGTGGTGCTCGAGGCCAACCCGTCGGATAGCCGGCTGGAAGAGTTGGTGCAAGAAGCCCACATTCACCTGCTGATTACCTTCCAACCCACCGGTCTGAAGCTCAAGTTGCTTCACAGCCTCTTTAGCGGGCGTCACGTGGTGGTTAATTCCGCCATGCTGGCGGGCAGCGGATTGGATGCAGCCTGTTGCATTGCCGACGATCCGGCGCAACTGATAGCCGCCTGCCATCGTCTCATGCACCGTCCGTTTACCGACGCGTTCAAAGCGGCACGGCAACAAATCTTGTTGCCGACCTACTCCAACACCCATCAGGGGCAACGCCTATTGGCGCTTCTTCATTCCTAAAATCGGGGAGGGGGGATTTCGTTATTCGTCCAGCAATACCTGCACGATGCGCTCGGCCGTGCGTCCGTCCCAGCGGTCGGGTAGGGTAGTGTGCTTCCACGCTCCGTGCAGCAGCGTGTGCAGCGCCTCCTTCAGGGCATCGGGCTGCTCACCCACCAGCACGTTGGTGCCCGTGCGCCACGTTTCGGGATGCTCGGCGTAGGAGTTGAGCGTGATGCAGGGCACATCTAAGAAGGTGGCCTCCTCGGCAATGTTGCCCGAGTCGGTGACGATGCCTTTGGCCTGATTGATGAGGTAGCCGAAGTGCAAATAGCTCTGCGGGGGCAAGATGTGCAGGTTGGGGGCGGAGAGTTGCAACGCCCGGAGGGCGTTTTGCACGTAGGGGTGCACGGGCGCAATCACCGGCATCCCCTCCGAGGCCGTCAGCAGGGCTTGGATCAGGCGAAGCAGCACCGGACGGTTGCCCAACAGCTGGTGGCGGTTGAGCGTGAGCAGCAGATAGCCCTTCTCTTGCAACTGTAAGGTGGAGAACCAGACCGGACGCAGCAGCCGGTGGCGGTTGTAACGCACCTCGTCGATGAGTATGTTGCCCACATAATGGATATACTCGGGAATCATCCCCTCCTGGTTGAGATTGCGGTTGGCCACCATGCCTGCGGTAAAGAGATAGTCGGAAATGGCATCGACAATGGTGCGGTTGACCTCGCGGGGCATGTTCATGTCGAACGAACGGGTGCCGGCAATGACGTGTGCCACCTTCAGGCCGCGCTTCTTGGCCACGATGGCGCAACTCATGGTGGAAGTGAAGTCGTCCACCACCAAGACCACCTGCGCGGGATGGGCGTTCAGCTCCTGTTCGAAGCGAAGCATGATGGCCGCGGCGATGGCCGAGTGGTCGCGACCCTCGGAAACGTCGAGATAGCCGTCGGGTGCCCGCATGTCTAAGTCGGAGAAGAGGGAGGCATCCAAGCTGGGGTCGTCTTCGCGTCCGGTGTAGATCAGCCGGTAGGAAATGGCTTTCCCTGCAGCGCGGGCGGCGTCGACGGCACGGGTAATGGGCGCAATCTTCATGAAGTTGGGACGGGCGCCGGCAACAATAGTCACTTTCATCTCTGAGTCGTTGAATTAGGCAACAAAAGTACGTTTTCTTCAGGAATATTTTTGTTACTTTGTGGGCGAAATCTTCCCCCGACATCCTTTTATGCCATCATCCCATCCCACTTCCAACCCCGAACTGCTCCGAGCCAGAGGGCTTATCGAAAACACAGGCGCCAACCTCTTTCTCACCGGAAAGGCCGGCACCGGAAAGACCACCTTCTTGCGAGCATTGCAAGAAGAATCGCCCAAACGCATGATTGTGACCGCCCCCACCGGCGTAGCTGCCCGCAATGCCGGCGGCCTGACCCTGCATTCGTTCTTCCAGCTCCCCTTCTCGCCCCACCTGCCCGGCACCCTGGCGGCTGGCAGCCCCTCCGGGCACTACCGTTTCTCCAAAGAGAAGATAAACCTGCTGCGGAGCATCGACCTGCTGGTCATCGACGAAATCAGCATGGTGCGCGCCGACTTGCTCGATGCCGTTGATGAGGTGTTGCGCCGCTACCGCGACCGGTATGCCCCGTTCGGCGGCGTCCAACTGCTGCTCATCGGCGACTTGGGGCAGCTGGCTCCCGTGGTCAAGGAAGAGGAGTGGGCACTGCTGGGCACTGCCTACGCCACGCCCTATTTCTTCTCGAGTCACGCCCTGCAGGAGTCGGTCTACCACACCATTGAGCTGACGCACGTCTACCGTCAGCGCGATTCCCGCTTTCTGCACCTGCTCAATGCCATCCGCGAGAACCGGTGCGATGCGGCCATGCTCGCCGAACTGAACCGGCGCTACCTGCCCGACTTCCATCCCCCCCGGGGCGAGGGATACATCCGTCTGGTCACGCACAACCATCAGGCACAGCGCATCAACGAGGGCGAGCTGGAACAGCTGCACGCGCCTGCGGGCATCTACCGCGCCACCGTCAGCGGTACCTTTCCCGCCTACCTCTATCCCACCGACGAGGTGCTCACCCTCAAGCGGGGCGCGCAGGTGATGTTCGTCAAGAACGACTCTTCGGGCGAGCACAGCTACTACAACGGCCTGATCGGCGAAGTCACCGCCCTCTCGCCCGGCGGCATCGAGGTGACCTGCCGTGAGACAGGCCAAATCATCACCCTGCACGAAGAGGAGTGGCAAAACGTCCGCTACGCCTTAGATGCGGCCACCGGGGAGATTCGCCAGGAGGTGGAGGGTCTCTTTAAGCAATACCCGCTGAAGCTGGCCTGGGCGGTGACCATCCACAAGGCACAGGGCTTGACCTTCGAGCACGCCGTCATCGACGCGGGACACTCGTTTGCCCACGGCCAAACCTACGTGGCACTGAGCCGCTGCCGCACGCTCGAGGGATTGGTGCTCAGCGCCCCCCTGAAGGCCGAGGCCATCATCAACGACCCCGCCGTGGAGGGCTACATCGACGCCCAACGCGCCAACGGCGTGGACGAGGCGCGCTACGTGCAGCTGCAACAGGATTATCTGCAGGAGCAACTGACCGCCCTGTTCAACTTCCGCCCGCTCTCCGGACAGCTCGGACGCTTCCTGCGCCTGCTCGACGAATACCTCTTCCGCCTCTATCCCCACCTGCTCGAAGCCTATCACAGCGAGCTTCCCCGCGTGCGTACCCGTTTGGTCGATGTGGGCGATACCTTTGCCCGTCACTTCCCGGGGTTGATTGCCGCCGCCGTGGAGCAGACAGGCCGGGAGGTGCTGCAAGAGCGCGTGCGTGCCGGTGCCGCCTACTTCGCCGCCGAGCTGCAGCCGCTGGTGGAGTTGCGCAACGCTTCGGATGTGGAAACCGACAACAAAGAGGTGCGCAAGCGCATCGCCGCCGTGTCCGACGAGCTGGACCGGTTACTCGCCGTGCGGGTAGCCCTGCTGGACTACGTGGGGCAGCACGGGTTCCACCTGGCCGAATACCTCCGGCAAAAAGCCCTCCTCACGCTTAAGGCAGACCAGCCCCGGAAGAAAAGCCGGAAGCAGCCGGCCGCCTCCTCTTCCTCCTCTTCCCGCCGTAGGGCCAAGGCCGATGTGGGCAGCGACATCCTTCATCCCGAACTCTTCGAAGATCTGCGCCTCTGGCGTGCCCGCAAGGCCGCCGACCAGGGCGTTCCGCCCTATGTGATCCTCCATCAGGTTACGATGATTGGCATCTGCAACCTCCAGCCCGCCAGCAAGGAGCAACTGCTGCTGATTCCATACTTCGGGCCTAAACGGGTGGAGCAGTTTGGCGACGAATTGCTCGCCATCGTCTCCCGTCATCGCTGAAACGGCTTGAACCGAACCTGTTTGGTGCACCCGATTGCTCCGGATCTGTAGAACCGGCCCTGTCCGGTGCACCAAATTGCTCCGGATTTGGAGAACCGGCTCCGTCTGGTGCACCAAATTGCTCCGGATCTGGAAAACCGGCCCCGTCTGGTGCACCAAATTCCTCCGGATCTGGAGAACTGACCCTTTCGGGTGCACCAAATAGCTCCGGATCTGGAGAACCGGCTCTTTCGGGTGCACCAAACGCCTTCATCCCTTGCCGAGGGATGCTATCAGCAGCTAAATTTTATGTTAAATGTTTCGGATGGAGTTTTTCGGGTGCAAATTCTTTCTACATTTGCAGCCGTTTTACGGTTCGCGGGACCTCCTGCGGCTATAAACTAATTAAACTATAATCATAAGTAAGTAAACCAACAATGAAAGCAGATTCTTTCTATGTAACCGGCATGGACAACGGGGGCCATTTCATGTTCATGACCAATGGGGTAAAACGAGCCAAAGCCACCCTTGTCATCGTTAAGAAGTTGTCGGCCGAGATTGCGGCGCTCGAAAAAGCGCTCGAGGCCGAAGATGCCGTACTCAAGCTCTCGAATAAGAGTTTGATCACCGACCGGATTGTCGAACTGGACGCCCTGCGCAGCAAGCTCTACAATGCGCTGAAAAAATTGATTCAGGACTACGCCGCTGTGCCCGAACTGGCACCCGAGGCCACCGTGTTGCTGCAGGCCTTCAAAGATTACGCCATCCATGTGAACGAACAACGCGACAGGGTGTCGGCACTGATGCTCAACCTCATCAACGACCTCAAGTCCAAGTATGCCCAGGGGGTCAGCAAGCTGGGATTAGAAGCGCTGGTGGCCAACTTTGAAAAGGCCAACCAGGAGGTGATCGATCGGATGGTTGAGCGCGCCGAAGATCAGAAGGGACGCACCAAGGGGATGCTCAGAGCTGCCCGCGAAGCCACCGATGCGGCCTACCGTCACTTCGTGGAGATGCTCAACGCCCACGTCTCGTTCGAGGGTGACGCCGACTATGCCGACTTCATCGAGTTCCTCAACATCGAGATTCTTCACTTCCGCCGCCAGGTGCTCCACCAGAAGGGAAAAACCTCCACGGCCGACGGAGGCGGAGGCGACGACTCCAATTCCAACGATGGCGACGAGGAGGAGGAGCCACCGCAAGGGTAGGCCCGACAGGCCTGCCCCTATTTCCCCAAAGCGCCCCTGCAAGCTCAACGGTTTGCAGGGGCGCTTTGTGAGAGAAGGTTAGAAATTAAGCATTAAGCAGGAAGAATTAAGAATTAACGTTATCTTTGTCGAGGTAAATAGAAAGAGTGAATCATGATGATACCCAAGTTCTTTAATACGGCAGGGCCGATCAAGCCCGAGATACATTATAATGTAGACCCGTTGACCCGCTTCAATCTCGAAGAAATACTTTCGCTAATAGATCAGCAAAAGTATTTCGTGTTGCACGCCCCGCGGCAAACGGGCAAGACCTCTTGCATGCTGGCGCTGCGTGACTACCTCAATGCGCAGGGACGCTACTATGCCGTGTACACCAATGTGGAAGCCGGACAGGCTTCGCGCAACAAGGTGGAGGAAGTGGTACGCGGCATAGTGAATGGCATTTGCAACGATTTAAGTTTGATGATTGGCGAAGAGCTGCCCATCAAAATAAAGCATAAAACAATTGCCGAAGAGACAACCAATAGTTTGTTATCCGGCTATCTGTCGCGACTGAGTCGGGCACTCGACCGTCCGCTACTGCTTTTCATCGACGAGATTGATGCCTTGGTGGGCGATTCATTGGTGAGTGTACTGCGCCAGATACGCAGCGGCTACGACAAACGTCC
>JAISHB010000008.1 GCA_031262785.1 Prevotellaceae bacterium | reverse complement strand
CGCCCGCATTTACGACGGAAAGTATGCAAACAAAACACTGCATGGTGGGCGTTGAGGGATTCGAACCCCCGACCCTCTGCTTGTAAGGCAGATGCTCTGAACCAGCTGAGCTAAACGCCCAATCACTTTCCGTTTCAAAAGCGCTGCAAAGGTAATGCATATTTTAATATCTCCAAACAGATTACAAGAATAATTTTCATACGTGAGGCGGACGCCTAACAAACAGCTACCTTTGCATCAGTAAGAACTGATTCTACGATAAATCCCATCTATTAAAACAATGAATTCAGCAATCAACCAGCGGATAGACGCGCTACGCCACTTGATGGCTAAAGAGGGCGTCGCGGCGTTTATCGTCCCGAGTACCGATCCGCATTTGAGTGAGTATATAGCGCCTCATTGGATGTCGCGCCAGTGGATTTCGGGTTTCACCGGATCGGCCGGAACAGTGGTAGTTACTGCCACGCAGGCCGGTTTGTGGACCGATTCGCGCTACTTCCTGCAAGCCGGGGAACAACTAAGCGGAACCGGCATCACACTGTATAAAGAGATGCTCCCCGATACCCCTTCCATACCCGCGTTCTTGTCCGGAGTGTTACAGGCGGGCGATACGGTTGGCATCGACGGCAAGATGTTCTGCGTAGAGGAGGTGGAAAAGTTGCAGGCAGCCTGCAAGGAGTACGGTATACAGGTCAAACCGATGCCCGACCCCTTCGAGGTTATCTGGCACCATCGCCCGTGCATGCCCCTGTCACCGGCGTTCCGCTACCAGGTGAGTTATGCCGGCATGGATGTTCCCCGGAAACTGGCTGCCGTACGCAATGCGTTGCGTGAGCAGCAGGCACAGGCGCTGTTGCTCCCGGCATTGGATGAGATTGCCTGGACGCTCAATCTTCGCGGAAGCGATGTGCATTGCAATCCGGTGGTGGTGAGTTACTTGCTGATCGAAGAAGAGGCAGTGCACTACTTCATCAGCGGGCAAAAACTCACGCCCGAGGTGATGGATTATCTGCACGAAATCGGCGTTACCTTGCACGACTACGACCAGATAGAGGCATACCTTCACAGCCTGCCGGCCACCTCGTTATGGCTGCATCCGGCCAAGACCAACTACGCCGTTTATTCGGCCATCCGCCCGGAGTGCCGAATCATCCGTGCCGCTTCGCCCGTGACCTTGCTCAAGGCCATACGTAATCCTGTGGAGATAGCCGGCTTGCACGCGGCCATGCAACGCGACGGGGTAGCCTTAGTCAAGTTCCTAAAGTGGCTGGAAGAGGCTGTGCCGCAAGGCGGACAGACCGAACTAAGCGTAACCCGCAAGCTGCATGAACTGCGCGCCGCCCAACCGCTCTACCGCGGCGAGAGTTTCGATACCATTGCAGGCTACAAGGCGCACGGCGCCATTGTGCATTACGAGGCCACCCAAGAGAGCGACGTACCCCTTGCTCCCGAAGGGTTCCTCCTGCTCGACTCGGGAGCGCAATACTTAGACGGCACCACCGACATCACCCGCACCATCGCCTTGGGTGCCCTCACCCAAGAGGAGCAACTCGACTACACCTTGGTGCTCAAGGGGCACATTGCATTGGCCATGGCCGTTTTCCCCGCCGGCACGCGCGGCGCACAGGTAGACATTCTCGCCCGCCTGCCCCTTTGGAATCACCGCATGAACTTCCTGCACGGCACCGGACACGGCGTGGGGCATTTCCTGAACGTACACGAGGGACCGCAAAGCATTCGCATGAATGAAAACCCCATTGTCCTGCAGGCGGGCATGCTCACCTCCAACGAACCCGGGGTGTACAAAGCGGGCAGCCACGGCATCCGCACCGAGAACCTGCTGTTGACGGTTCCCGCCGGCGAAGGAATGTTCGGCAGCTACCTCCGCTTCGAGACGGTGACACTCTGTCCCATCGACACCCGGCCCATCCTCAAGGGGATGCTCACCTTCGAAGAGATAGCCTGGCTCAACAACTATCACTGCATGGTACGCGAAAAGCTATCGCCGCTGCTCGATACGGCCGAGCGCGACTGGTTGGAACAACAGACAAAATCAATCTAACAATGGCAATTATAAAATCGGTAAGGGGCTTTACGCCCGAAATTGGAGAGAACTGCTTCCTGGCAGACAATGCCGTAGTAATCGGCGATGTGAAAATGGGGCGCGACTGCAGCATTTGGTTCGGCACCGTCTTGCGGGGCGATGTCAACGCCATCCGCATCGGCCAAGGGGTGAACATTCAAGACGGCGCCGTCTTGCACACGCTCTACCAGAAGAGTGTAGTGGAGATTGGCGACCACGTCTCGGTGGGACACAACGTAACCATTCACGGAGCTACCATCAAAGACTACGCACTCATTGGAATGGGTGCCACGGTACTCGACTATGCTGTGGTGGGCGAAGGAGCCATTGTGGCGGCCGGTGCGTTGGTGTTAAGTCACACCATCATCGAGCCGGGCAGCATCTGGGCAGGTGTGCCGGCGAAGTTTATCAAGAAGGTGGAACCCGATCAGGCCAAGGAAATCAACCAGAAGATTGCCCACAACTACCTGATGTATGCCGATTGGTACCGGTGAGCCTCCCGTCCTCCCCGCTCCTGCAATCGCTTGAACGCAAGGGAGGCCGTTTGATAATTAGCGATAGCGCGCTCGATAAGCGCGCTATCTTTTTGCAACGGCACCAGCTCGGTGTCGCCTTTTGTCACCTTATACATATCGGTTTGACGCCCGGGACTGAGCACCACCAGCGTATCGCCCTGCAGATAACCCAATTTCTGGTACGTACCCACAAAAGCCCGTGCACGGTAGTGCGGGGAGCACACATCCTGTCCGTAGCGGCTGAAGGGCACGTTCCATCCCAGCTTCGCAAAGAGCGTGGGAAAGAGATCTATCTGCGAACACATCGCATGGATGGTGCCTCGCTCGGCACCAAGGTGGTAGATGAGGCACGGAATACGGTAGCGATTCACATTGATCACGTTTCGTCCCGCACTGTTGGCGCAATGATCGGCCACGATAACCACGACGGTGTTTTCAAACCACGGCCGCCTCTGCATCTGCCTGATGAACTGTCCCAACGCATAATCGGTGTACTTGACGGCGCCCTCGCGCCCCGTGCCCGAGGGAATATCCACCCGTCCGTCGGGATAGGTGTAGGGACGATGGTTGGAGACGGTCATGATAAACTGGAAAAAGGGTTTGCCGGCATGATACTGCGCGTCGGCATCGCGCAGGGCGGCAGCGTAGATGTCTTCGTCGCAAACGCCCCATGCGCTCTCGAAGGTGATGGCTTGTTGGGGGATGTGTTGGTGCGTTCCCTCCACGTGATCGGAGGTGAGGCGTGTACCGTGGTCGATAAGGTCGAAACCGTTGTTGCCGAAGAAGGCGTTCATGTTGTCGAAATAGCCGTCGCCGCCGTAGATAAAGGTGGAGTGATAGCCTTGACGCCGGAACACATCGCCCAGCGAGCCGAGATGTTCGTTGCGGGGACGGCGTACGATGCTGTTACCAGGGGTGGGCGGTACGCTCAGTGCCAAGGCTTCCATGCCGCGCACCGTCCGGGTGCCGTTGGCATATAGACGGGTAAAAAGCAGACTCTGCGTGGCCAGCGAATCAAGGAAAGGAGTGAGGCCGCGGCGACAGCCGAAGGCACTCATGAACTCCGCACTGAAGCTTTCAATGGTGACGAGCACCACATTGGGCTTTTGCGGCGGCGTAACCCTCGGGGCGACCGAGGCAGGAGGAGTCACCAACTCCCAGGCTTTCCGCTCGGGCAGCGTGGCATAGAAGGAAGTATAGTCCAGCTCGTTGTTGCGATAGGCGGCGAAAAACGAATAGATGCCGGCCTTTCCCAGCTCGTCGGCGTACCGGTTCTTGCCTCCTTCGGCAAAGCTGTTGGGCAGGAAGTAGGTGATTAACAGCGCCGCCGCCGTCAATCCCGAGCTAAGAGCGAGGCGAACCTGCCAGCGGGTGTGCGAGGCGAAGGCATTTCGGAACACCCCCAACCGGATAAAGAGCAGCAACACCAGCCCGGTAGCCGCCACCATACCGGCAAAAAGCCATGGCAACGGATACGACTGATTGATGTTGTTCACCACCTCGTAGGTGTAGATAAGATAGTCTACGGCAATGAAGTTGAAGCGCGTGTGAAACTCCATCCAGAAGGTAATCTCGGCAAAGAAGGAGAACATCAGCAGCAGCAGGGTCAGGAAGAAGCCCGCATAGGTGAGCATCCGACTCCACGGACGGTTCCACCAGCCATGCGGCATCACCCACAAAAAGAGCGCGGCGGGCAGTGAAAAGTAGACGGCCACGGCCGCATCGAAAAGCGCCCCCTTGAGGAAAGCGACCGTGATAGTGCCTGCGTCCAGACCGGCCTCATCGGTCAATAGCAGCAACGTCAGGCGAATCAGAAAGGAAGCAAGCAGGAAAAACGCGCCGAAGGCGGCGATTAACACGTATCTGTTCTGTTTCATCGGTGTAAATTGGTTGAATTTCGGGCGCAAAGATACGAATTGTATCGGAGTGGAACTTGCCCAAGTTCGGGCAATTCCCCGCGGGGGAGGTGAAACATTAGCGGCACTAAAGCAGTGCCAAAGTGCCGACAAAGCAGTGCCAAAGTCCCACTAAAGCGATGGCAAGTCGGCGACTCTGTTTTCCCTTCATCTGAAACAAACGGCGCCGCGCCTACCTCATCCCCTTGGCAAACCGCCCGGGATAGCCCGTGACGATGGCCAACAGCGCCGCTGCACCCAGCAGGTAGGGATAGTAGAGGTATTGCATAATGGAAAGCGGCGAGACGCCTCCCAATCCCGCAGCCATCAGTAGTTGTGCGCCGTAGGGAATCATACCCTGCATCACGCACGAGAAGATGTCGAGCAAGCTGGCACTTCGGCGCGGATCGATGCCATATTTCAGGGCGATATCTTTGGCGATGGGGCCGGTCATAATCAGGGCAATGGTGTTGTTGGCCGTGCAAATGTCGGCAAATGACACCAACGCGGCAATGCCGGCCTCGGCACCTTTGCGCGAGCGAATGCGGCGGGTAAGTTGTCGGATAATCCACTGGATGCCGCCTTTGCGGCGTATCATCTCGAGCAAGCCGCCGGCCAAGAGGGTGACAATGATGAGTTCGCCCATGCCCAGGATGCCCGTACCCATCGCGTTAGCCCACTCCCAGAGGGTGAACCCTCCGCCCAACACCCCCACCAAGCCCGAGGCCGCAATGCCCAGGGTCAGCACCAGCATCACATTCACACCCAGCACGGCCAAGAGTAAGACTACTAAATAAGGAGACACTTTGAGCCACTCCACGGTGCCAACTTGGTAAGTAGCGGCATCGCCGTAGCCCACCAGCGTATAGAGAACTGCCGTCACGATGGCCACCGGAAGGGCAATACGCAGGTTCACCTTGAACTTATCGGCCATCTCACATCCTTGCGTGCGGGTGGCCACAATGGTGGTATCGGAGACGAACGAGAGGTTATCGCCAAACATAGCTCCGCTCACCACAATGCCAATCATCCACGCTTGGGACAAACCCGAGTGGGTAGCCAACCCCACAGCTACGGGAGTAAGCGCCACAATAGTGCCGACCGAAGTACCCACGGCCAACGAGATAAAGCAGGCTGCCAGGAAAATACCCGGTGCCAAGAAGTTGGCCGGTAATACCCAAAGGGTCAAGTTCACCGTGGCATCAATCGCACCTGTCGCCTTGGCCGTTTGGGCAAAGGCACCGGCAAGGATGAAGATGAGCACCATCAACATGATGTTGCCATCGGCCATCCCCCCGCAAAACCGGTCGATACGATGCCGCAACCGACCGCCCGAAGCCATTCCCACGGCTACGGCCGAGGCCAAAAGGAATGCCACCGTGATGGGCATCTTATAGAAATCTCCCGCTATTACGGACACCGCCAGGTAGCTTACCAAAAACACACCCAAGGGAAGTAGTGCCCATGCATTGGGGCGTGGGGCTTGTTCGTTTACATTCATATTCAAGTTCAGTAGGGTTGTATCCTGCTTGTTGCGGCTGCAAAGGTAGCAGTAAATGGGCGCATCTTATTTAAATAGCGTCTAAATTTG
>JAISHB010000102.1 GCA_031262785.1 Prevotellaceae bacterium | reverse complement strand
CCTTCTCTTCCTTCTGGACCATTAAAGAACTCTACGAACAAGAAGAACGGGTCCGGAAAGGATGGTTTCCGAAAAATCCCAAACGTACCTATAAGTTTTAAGACACCGGATGCACGGCTCCGCCTGGCGGGAAGATATTTTGGCGGAGGTTTGCATATCTCAAGCGGATATACTACTTTTGCAACCGCTATTCCAAAAGAATACACCGGACTTGTAGCTCAGTTGGTTAGAGCAACAGACTCATAATCTGGAGGTCCTAGGTTCAAGCCCTAGCTGGTCCACTCTTTTTCCCCGCCTTTCTTCTTTTTGGCAACTCAACTTCCCTTCCCCTCCTTTTAGCTGACAATCGTGTTCGAGGAGACGCGCTTGCCCTTTGGTTTCTTCAAACAAAAGAGCGGCAGGCAGAAGAAAATCACAATCACCGACATCACCAATCCGCCAATAGTGCCTGCTGCCAGCGGGAACCAGAACGATTCTTTGGCAGTTCCCACCATAAACGGAATAAATCCCAAGATGGTGGAAACTACCGTGAGGAAAATGGGGATAATCTTGGCATTCCACGCCTTGACATAGGCACGCAGGGGCGAAAGATGCGGAAAGCGGCGGCGAAGATGATTGAACTCGTTCAGGATATAGATGCTGGCATTTACCGTGATGCCGCACAACAATACAAACGAGGCAAATCCGCCCTGGTCGAAGTTTAAACGGAACCAATAGAAGGTCAGGAAGACACCGATATAGGAAAGCGGTATCACAAAGATAATGGCCAACGGCTGCTTCAGCGAATCGAACAAGATGGCCGATATCACAAAGATGATGGCAATCACCATCAACAGCAATACATACTGGCGATTGTCTTCCTTGCCCCACGAATAGTAGTTGTTTTCGTCTTCCGCGCTGTAGCCCATGGGGAGCAGGGTGCGGATTTGCTGGAGATCACGCGCCAAGCTCTTTCGTCCCTGTTCGTAGGAACCGACATATTCATATTGCAGGCAGAGGCGGTATTGCTGGTTCTCCTTGACAATCTCGTGGGGCGTTTGGCTTCGTTCCGCGGTGGCCAGCTCCGACAACTTGGTGTAGGACGACGTGCTGCTCCAGAGCATCGGGAAGAATTGCATAGCCCACACATCATACAGGTCGGACTGTTTCGAGAGCAGACGCATCCGTTCGGTGCCGTGGTCGGTTAGCAAGCTGCCGGCATTTTCATTGCGACTAAACACCGGACGCAGATTGGCAAAGAGTTGCTGCGCCGTGATGCCTTCTTGACGCATCCGATAGGGATGGAGGCGAAACGAAAACTCTTCGTAGTCGTCCTTATACCACGAAAACTCCGATCGTATCGTCACCTCCCGAATGCGGCGATGGGTGAGCAACAACGCCTTCAACGAGTCGGCATAGGCGGCAAGGTCGTCGTAGTTGTAGCCATACATCTTCACCCGATAGCTGCCGGCGCTCTCCCGCACACTGTTGCTGAATCCATGGTCTTCAAGGCCGTACACACTCCATTCGCCACCGCCCAACTGCTGCACTTTGCCGATGATGTCCGACTTAAGTGTGTAGGGAAAGCCATCGTGTCGGTGTGCCTGTTGAAAATAGATTTGAATGCTGGCACGACGGGCACTGCTAATGGACGTTTGGAAGCGGCTAATCTCTTTGAAGCCGCTCAGGTAGACTTCGAGGCGTTTGATGAGGGTGTTCATCTGTTCGAGGGTGCTTCCGTTGGGAAGCGTGGCCGCCACCGACAACACCACCTCGTCGTTGCGGCTGAAGTAGCTTCCTTCGTACACCTTCTGCACAAACAGGCGGAGCGTGCCGCCCAGGGCGATGTCTACCACGGGTTTTATCTTCTCTTTATAGGTGGTGGTGCCCAGTGTTTGGTTATACCACTGTGCCCATCGGCTCTCGCCCTCCCACTTCTCGGGAAGCAGAAACACCGGTAGTCCGAAAGCCAGTATCAACACGATGCAGACGACCGTGCGTGCCCGCATCAACCGTTGTATCATGCCGGTGTAGCTTCGCGTAAAGCGCACGGCGGCACGCTTGCGCCAACGTTGTTTGCCGCCTGGCGGGCGTTGCCGCATGCCTATCTTTTCAATGAGTGCCGGTACGAAGAAGAGCGCCACGAACAGCGAGACCGTCAGGTTGATAATCATCACGGCCGCAAAGTCTTGCAAGTTGAGGCGTATCTTATCGTCGAGGAAGAAGATCATCACCAAGGCTCCCACCGTAGTGAGCGTAGCGGCCAAGATGGAGAGAAAGGCTTTGAGGTTGCGGCGGTGCAGCAGGTGATCGGTCATCACGATGGTGCTGTCGATGATCAGGTTGAGCGATACGGTGATACCGGCCAACGAGTAGAGCTGCATCTCTAATCCGAAAAGATAGTAGCAGATGAACGCCACGCACAGGTTCACCGTCAGGCTGGTTACGATCAGGAAGAGATACTTCCAGCTGAGCGTAATGACAAAGACGAAGAGCAGTAAGATTAGCACCGTCAAGGCCGTTCGGAAATAGATTTTATTCAGCTCGGCACGAATGTAGTCGGTGGCATCGTAGCGGGTGTGTACCTCGTAGCCGGCGGGCAGTTGTGTGCGTAGCATCTCCATTCGGGCGGTTATCTCGTCGCCCAGTTGGAGCTGGTTGGCACTCTCTTCGGCCGTGATGGACAGATAGACCGAATTCAATCCGTTGATGCGGTAGTAGCTTTGCGGCTTCTCTTCGGCGCGGGTCACGGTGAGCAACTCGTCGAGTCGTACCAAACTGCCGTTGGAGGCTGTCACCGAAATACGCTCGGGGTCGAAGACCGCCGCCTGGCCTTCGGGGACGAGTGCCAACCGTATCCACTGCCTTCCGGCGGGTGTTTCCATGTCGTAGGTGCCCATGAACTCTTTGCGGTAGTAGAGGCTGATGGCATTGCGGATGTCGTCGGGGGTGATGCCCAGCGTGCGCAGCTGATTGCTGTCGTAGACCAAGCGCCACTCCATGGGAGTAGCCCCGCTGACGTCCACCTTATACACTCCCTTAAGCTGTGCCAGCCGCGGTTTGATGTGCTCCTCGGCATACTGTTGAATGAGCAGGGGTGTGGCCGGTGCGTTCAGGGTATATGAGAGGAAGGGGCCGCTCCTTCCCCCTTCGGGCATGCGCATCCGAATGGAGGGGTAGGAGACCGTCTGGGGAAGCTCGCCCCAGGTTTGCCGTATCACGGTGGAGGCCTCGAAGCGTACCACATCGAGATCGGCATGTTTGTCGACCTCTACCGTGATGCGTCCCGAGCCGTTGCTCGAGGTGGAGGTGAGTCGTTTCACCCCCTTGATGCGCGAGAGCATCGCCTCCAACTTGCCCGTAGCCTCCATCTCTACCACGCGTGCCGAAGCGCCCTTCATCGAGAATTGCACCGTAAACCCCGGCAGTGTGCGCGAGGGGTTGAGCTTGATGGGAAGAAGCGGCAGCAAAGCTAATCCCACGAGCGAGAGCGCCGTGAAGGCCACGATCAGGGTGAAGGGCGAGCGCTGTTTCATCTATTTGTTGTAGTCGAACTTTTCGGAGAGTGAGAAGCCGGTGGCAAAGTCGTGCAGGGTGAGCCGCCGAATCTTGTAGTAGTTGAGCCAGTAGGTGCGCATCGAGGCGATGTAGTTGCGTTGTGCCTCCTGCTGCCGGTTGAGCGAAAGGGTGAGACTGCTGATGTCGGCCTTGCCGATGATGAAGCGCTGACGGGTCTCGTTATAGGCCATGATGGAGAGGTCGAGCGCCTCCTGGGCGCTTAGCACCAGCGCCTGCTGTACGTTGAAGTCGTTGACCGTCATAATCACCTCTTCCTCCAAGCTTAACTCGCTCTGGCGGGCGGAGATTTGCACCACATTCAGGTTGTTCCGTGCCATGTTGTAGCGTCCCTTTCGCACTCCCCAGTCGACCAGCGGGATGGAGAGACTCAAGGCCACCATGTCTTGCTGTATCGGATGACGATAGGCACCGCCCAGTGAGCCGGCTACCTGGTTGAACCCGATGCTGGCCTCGATGCTGGCGTTGAAGCGTGACTCCTTGCGGGTGCGGTCGACCGTCTGCTCGGCCTCGAGAATACCCTGGCGCAATCCCAGCAGGGTGGGGTTGTTGGCACGCGCCGCCGTGAGTGCCCCATCCACCGAGATAGTCATCGGGCGCAGCCGGCTGGGGAGTTGCAACTCCAGGTGGGTCTCTTTGGGCATATTCAGGAACGAGGCCAGGGAGAACATGGCACGCTTAAGGCTGCTCTGGGCGTTCTGAAAGGTGTTGCGTGCATTCACCAGGTCTAAGTGCAAGGTCAGTAGGTCGGCACGGCTGATGGCGGCAATCTTCTGCCGTTGCATGCCGATGCGGTAGAGGGTGTCGGTCGAGACTACGTTTTCCCGTGCCAGGTCGTATTCGGCCTGCGCCATGGCCAGTGTGAAGAAGGAGGCGGTAGCCTGTTCGGCGACCTGCTCGGCGTGGTAGATATACTCGAGCTTCACCTTTTCAAACTTCAAGGGTTCTATCTTGCGTTCCCACCGGAACGCGTTGTAGCCGACCAGGCTTTGCGAGTAGCCCAGCCGGATGGGGGTAGCGTTGAATTGAGTCCCTTTTCCCGAGCCGACGTTGCGCAGGTAGCCCAGTTGAGTGTCGATGTAGAAGGTACCGCCGGTCAAATCGAAGTTCTGCCGCACGGCCAGGTTGCCGCTGGCGAAGAACGACTGCTCTTTGCGGTAGACGTCGACATCTTGCTCGGAGTCGTATCGACGGCTGATGGTGCGGTTATACTGTGCCGGCGTGAGGTTGAGCGTCAGGCTGGGCAACCGGTTGGCGCGGTAGGCACGATACTCCCAATAGCCGGCCAGATACATGTTCTTGGTGCGGAAGGCCTCCAGCGAACTGTCGTTGGCCAGCGAGATGGTGCGTTCGAGCGTGAGGCTGAGCGACTGCTGGGCTGCCAGCGGGGCGGTCAGTGCCCACGCGCAGGGGATGGCTAAAAGGAGAAAACGTCTCATACGTATCTTGTTTATAATCAATTGTTTCTGTTTACTCCCTCGGGTGAGGGTGACCACCTCCCTCGGGGAAGGGTGGCTTCCCCCCTCGGGGAAGAGTGGCTTCCCCCCTCGGGGAAGGATGGCTTCCCCCCTCGGGGAAGAGTGCCTCACCCCCTCGGGTGGGAGTGACCCACTGCCGGCGACCCCTCGTCGGTCTGCGCTTTATTCCGATAGATATACCAGTAGACCAACGGAATGATGAACAGGCTGACGAGCGTTCCGATACTCATGGTTCCAATCATGGCAATAGAGAGCGGCTGTTGCAGCTCCGACCCCATGTCGGACGAGAAGAGTAGCGGTACCATAGCCAGGATGGTCGTGAGCGAGGTCATGATGATCGGGCGAAGCCTTCGGCGTCCGGCCTGGTGGATGGCATCGAGCAGGGGCACGCCCCGGCGGCGCAGTTCGTTGATGGCGTCGAGCTTGAGGATGGAGTCGTTGATGATGATGCCGCAGGTTACAATCAAACCGATGGCCGACATCAGGTTAAGCGTGTGTCCGCACAGCCACAACAGCACCAGGGCAAAGCCCACATCCACGGGCAGTTCTATCAGCACAATGAGCGGCTGCACGAAGCTTTCGAACTGAGCGGCCAGGATGAAGAACATCAGCAACATCGAGACCAGTAGAATCACTACCAGCTCGCCGAGCATCTGCCGGTTGGAGAAGTAACTGCCCGAGAACCCTACCTCCCAGCGGTCGTCGCCTTGCCCGAGGACGGCCTGCTTAGCCCCGCGCATGAGCTGTTCGCCCTCGTCCACGCCGTAGAAGCGGAACGGGATGTATTCGCCGTTCAGTCCGGCGGTGATCGATTTGAGGTCTTCGGCCGGGGTGATGCTCACCAGCTCCTGCAGGGGGATGTAACGTACTTCGCCTTTCGTGTCGGCCTGCGTGCGTACCAGGGTCTGCTGTAGGATGTCGTTGATGGTTTGCGCCTCGCCGGCCAGGACGATGGGCAGGTATTGCTGGTAGCTGTGCAGCGTAGCCACGTTATTCTCCCGGAAAGCTGTCTTGAGGACGCGGTATAGTTCGGCGTATTCCACGCGGTATAGCAGGAGCTTCTCTTGGTGCACGCGGATGTTGAGTTGGTTCTCGAAGGCGATGCCGGTGGGGGCGATACCCGTTCGCCGGGTCAGCTCCGACTCCAACGCTCGCACCTGGCCGGCCGTGGGTAGCTCCGAACGGTTACGGGCGTAGAGTTCTACGGTGATATCGGCCTCGTCGGTGGCAAAGAGCTTCTCGAAGACCGTTAGCGGAGGCGCAAACGAAACCACGGCCTGCGGGTACTCTTGTTTGACCCGTCGGTAGAGCGTGGATTGCAACCCCTCCACCCGGTCGGAGGTGGCGGTCTTGAAGTAGAGTTCCGATTCGGATGAGGAGAGTGCGCGGTCGCTGTTGAGCAGGTAATCTTGCTGCGCAACGGAGGCGGCCTGCTCGATAGTCAGGGCGCGTACGCCGTCGATCAAACGCTCCACCCGCCGGCGGTTCTCCTCCACGTGAATGTTTTCGTTCCACTCCACCCGCATGGTCAGTTCGTTGCGGTCAATCTGCGGCATACGCTCTTTGTCGATGAACTCAAACATAAAGTAGCAGAGCGGCAACGAGCAGAGGCAAAGCGTCAAACAGAGCGCCTTGTGGGCGAAGACCCACCGGATGCCGGCCTCGTAAAAACCCTCCCCGCTGCCAATCGGTGCACCTCTCTTCTTGCCCGTCGGGGGCTTGGGCGGCAGCAGATGGCACAACACGGGCAACAGCATCACGCCCGTGAGGTAGGAGACGCCCAGTCCCACCGTAACGGCAAAGGCCTGGTCGTAGAAGATGGCACCTGCAATGCCGCTCATGAACACCAGCGGCACAAAGACGGCCACCGTGGTGAGTGACGAACTGAGCATCGGCATCATCACCTCCTGGGTGCCCTGGACGCAGGCTTCGTAGAGCGTGCAGCCCCGCTCGCGATATTGCGCGATATTCTCGGTGACGATGATCGAACTGTCTATCATCATGCCCAACGCCAAGATGAGGCCGGCCAGCGAGATAATGTTCAGCGAGACGTCAAACAGGTAGAAGAAGAGAAAGCTCACCACAATGGAAACGGTCATGCTGATAGCAATGACTAAGGGCGAGCGCACATTGCCCAGGAAAAGGATGGCCACCAGGAAGATGAACAGAAAGCCCATCGCCAGGTTTTGTTGCAGGTTCGAGATGGTATAGTCGAGCAGCTCCGTTTGGTTGCGGCTGATGTGGAAGTCGATGTCGGGATAGAGCTTTTCAAAGTAGTCGATGCTGCCGGCAATGGCTTGTTTGAGGTTGTCCATGTTCTCGTCGGCCTGCTTAATCACGGCCAGCGTTACGGCGCGTTTACCGCCCATGAGCGAAAGCCCCTTCTGGGCAACGGGCACCACTTGCACCCGACAGAAGTCGCCCAACCTGATGATCATTCCGTTGCGGTTAAGCAGGATGTTCTGCACATCCTCCCGAGTGCGCAGCAGGGTGGAAAACTTGATGTTATATTCGTAATAGCCGTCGCGCACGCTCATGCTGCCCGGCTCCACATTGTTCTGCGCCAGCGCCTGCTCAATGTCTTGCACCGAAAGCGAGAGCAGCGCCATTTTGTTCCGGTCGGGAATCAGTTGCACCTGGCGGCTAACCACGCCGGTGATGTCCACCATGGCCACCTCGGGCAGCTGCTCGATGCGTCGTTTAATTACGTTTTCGGCGAAGTTACTCAAGTCGAGGAAGGCGCGTTCGTCCCGCTCCGTGCTCCCGTCGTCGGAGACGGCCGAATCGCTCTTGAGCGTGAGGTTGAGGTAGAACACCGGAATGTCGGTGGCGCTGGCTTTAACCACCTTGGGACGTTCGCTCTCTTTGGGCAATACGTTCATGGCCGCATCAATCTTCTCGTTCACTTCGATGAATGCCAAATCGGTGTTGGTGCCGTAGTCGAAGTGCAGACGAATCAATCCTGCGCCGTCGCGTGTGTCGCTCTCCATGCCCCGCAATCGGGTGAGTTGCATCAGCTGCCCGCGCAGGGTCTTAATCACCGTATTCTCCAGCTCGCGCGCCGAAGTGTTGGCGGCCGATGCCTGTACCGTGATTTCCGGAATGGCAATGTCGGGCAACAACGAAACCGGCAGCGTGAAGTAGGTGACCAATCCCACCACGAAACAGGCGGTGAAGGCCATCAACACGGCAATGGGGCGGTTGAGCAGAAACCGTATCATATATTACAACTGATAGTTTACCTCTGCCTCGTGAGCCAGATTGATGGTGCCCGTCACAATGATGGTATCTCCCTCCTGCCAGGCATCGGTCTCTTCGGCCGTTACGGTATAGCTCTCTGCGTTTTCCAGTCCGGTTTTGACGTAGTTCCATCGCGCCCGTCCGTTTTTCAGCGTAAAGAGCACCTGTCTGCCCGAACGAATCACCACCGCACTCTTGGGCACCACCCACTGACCGGCTAACGAACGGTGTACGCTCACATGCACGTTCATTCCGTCGAACAGCTGTCCGCCGGAGTGTACCGATGCCTTCACCCGCACCATCCCCTTGTCATCGACCAGCGGATTGATCTCCGAGACCACGCCGGGGTAGCGCGTGGTCGGATCGGCATACGGAGTCACCTGCACCTTATCTCCTTTCTTTATTAACGACAGCTCGCTTTCCAGCACGCTGAAGTTCACCTCCATGGCTTGCGTGGAGATGAGGGTACAAAAAGGCTCGGTGGAGGAGGGAGCATTGAAAGGTTTGGAAAACAAATTGGCTACGATGCCGTCGAAGGGAGCCGTGAGGGTGGCGTTCGCCTCTTCATACTGTGCCAGCTGATATTGCGCCAGGTTTTGGTCGTATCCGCTCTTGGTACGTGCCAGGCGCAATGTCTGTGGAGGAACCGAGGCCGTGTCGCCGGCTGCAAAGCCCTGTCCAATCAGCACATCTTGAAACTCGAGGCGGGCACGTTCCAGTGCATCTTTGGCCTGCACGGTTTTGTTATGCAACCGAAACTTATCCAATTCGGCCAGCTTGTCGCCCTTGCGCACACGGTCGCCGTTCTTCACATACACGGCCGCCACAATGCCTGTGGCCTCGAAGCGCAGGTTGGCCAATTCGCCGGCCGTTACTTTTCCGTTGCTGACCAATTCGTGGTGGAAGGCTTGAGGAATGAAGCGTTGTACTGTTACTTCGTTTTTCTCTTCGGGAAGTGTGGCTATCACGCCATCGGTTTCGCCGGCCTCTTTTTTACTATTCGAGCAGGCCGATAAACAAACTGTTAGCATAGAGCCGCCTAATAAAAAGAGGAATGCTTTCGTCTTCATATTTTATACGTGGGTTTCATTGATTAGTGCGGGACAAAGATAGAGATTTTTTTGAATTATATATTTGATTACTCAACATATTTATAATATAAGATGATCGGATTTGAATCCTCGGTTACATGAAATAGGGTTTCCTGCCCCACCACATGATTCGACAATACCTTTTGCTTCGCCCACTCTTTTAACTGATATAGATAATCCGTCTTAATAAAATAGTAAACGCCCTCCCCATCTGCATAAAGATAGTGGGGAAGAATGCGTTCGCTAGGATCTTCGAGGAACAGCATGTCATCTTGTTCCATGGCGTAGGTCTGCGCTTCATTTGTCTCTAAATTGTAGGATGCAAAAAAGCGTGGCCATGTGGAATAATTGAAATATAAAACACCCTTGTGATAATGGAAATTAGAAAAGGATATGACTTTCTTCAGATCCCTTCCAAGGCGAAGCATCAGATTGTGCTTAACCTTGGAACGCTCCTTGACCGGTAGT
This sequence comes from Prevotellaceae bacterium, assembly GCA_031262785.1. GTDB lineage: Bacteria > Bacteroidota > Bacteroidia > Bacteroidales > Bacteroidaceae > Bacteroides. The sequence continues at coordinate 3,548 of JAISHB010000102.1, read as the reverse complement.
TTTACGGCTGTTCTTTCCGTCTCCGAAATATCTTCCGGTTTTATCTGCAAATCTCCATTGAATGCAATATATGGAGAGAGTTCCCCATTACGGATACACATGATCGTGTCGGAAATACCAAAAGTAAACAGATCCATATTATCCGAAACCGGATAGAAGAAGTTCACGTGCAGGAGATTCTCTTTATAACCCTTGTTGTACCATGCAGCGTCCAACCATTGCCCCACCTTTTTCCCCGTAGTTGTATCTATTTGTTGCAGTATGTAATAAGGAGCATGCTGATCCTTTTCTCTGAATTGATAATAAGAATTGATGGCATAGAGTTTTCCGCTATTTATCCAAATCCGGTTTAGTTCACTCTTGCGTTCAAGTTTAAGCGTCCGACAATATTTTCCCGTATCCATATCATACAGAACCATTTCGTTCTTTCTTTTATCAAAAACATAGATTATTCCCGACTGTTTGTCTATGGCAAAATCGCTGCAATCGGTATATTCCTTAGGCCCCGATCCGATATTGCCTATTTTTCGAATCAGTTGTCCCTGTTTAGATAGAATGAAAATGGCCTTACTCAAATTAGCATCCAGTATAACCAGTTTATCTTTGTATACGTCCATTTTATTAATACTCCCGATCAGTATGGTACTGTCTATCGGAATGATTTGTACTCCACTGTAAATAGTGGAATAGGGAAAGGATTTCTTTATGGAGGTCTTTGCCAAATCAATGGCGTGAATAGGTTCGTTAAACCTGTTCGTGTGTTGCTTTCTTGCACATGCCCAGAGAAACAAGGTAAGCAATAGAATGGTGGGGAACTTAATCTTCATAGCAGCAATTAGTGGAGATGTTTTTTTCATAACTATTTATTTAATGATCCTGTTATTTCCTTGTATTCCCATTGCATCAATAGAAAGAAGATCTTTCATATTACTATTATTATAGCATGTAATTACGATACTTTCAGCGGCATCAGTCTGAATTGTCGGATTCCAATACAATGTACGACGATTGTCTGCTATTCCGGCTAAGGCTTTCCGCCCGCTGTAATCCGGATGATAAAACTCGTGAGCGGAGGCGTATCCATTGAAATAGGTATAGCGCACGTATTTATTACGATTCCTTTTAGCTGCATCTTTATAATTACGTAGACTGATAGCCACCATATCGGGCAGATAACTACCGGGTATGGGTGTTCCTTGTAAGTACTTTATCACATCCGGCGGATTTGCCCAAATGGTTATTCGAAAGAAATCGCCAAGAAATCTATCTTGGGCCGGATACGGATATTGAAGCCACCTGTCAATAGAGTCTGAATGAAAGAACCGAACGGGATTTCCGGCATAGTTCACCTGCGGTCCTACTACGAAATAATCAGGGTCTTTATATTCAATATACTCTTTCGCGCTTCCCGGATAATGTGTCGCACCGGCATCAATCCAGCGATTGAAATCACGCTCCACATTATATCTTTTGTTGGGTCTCTTCCGATAAAGCGTATGTTTGGTGATGGAAACTTCCGACAGGTATTGCATCGCATCAATGGGAGACCTACTGAGCGTATCGTAAACAAAAGGCGCCATTTTTTCCTTCAAATCATACGCAGTGTAGGGTCTGCACACAGGTGCAAACACACGATCCAAACGAATGGCACGATACAGGTAGCGTCGCTTTTTATGTCTGGCCTGAATGGTCATATTCCACTTATCGAAGAGATTGGCTTCGTCGGGAATGAGGGTATGAAAATAGCCGGTACTGTCCGTATTTAGTGAAATGTAATGATTACGTCCTCTGCGCGAGAGGGATACGATTACTTTTGCACTGTCATGCTTCAATCCAACTACCTTTCCGGCCAATACCAAGCCCTCTTCCACATACTGTTTCCCCTCAAACGGAACCACGCCCGCCATTTGCTGCCAGTTGTAGCGCCGCCAGCCTTGCACCATCATCAACAAATCGAGTTCGAAGCGCCGGTTGCGATCATTCCGACCAAAATGTTGGTTGCCGCTATTCTTTTCAAAATAGTACATTGGATTTTTTACATACCCGCGAATGTCCGAAGAGAGCAACAGGTCGGTCAGCAGGTTATCGCCATAGCTTGTGACGGGCGAGGATGCTTTATCCCGAACGGCAAGCGAGAAGGTTGAATTCGGCGGAGCCGAAACTGTAAGCGTAATCTTCTCGAAGGGTGCATAGTGTGGTTTGTCTTGCTGGATGATGATCGGCGCAAAGGCCGGCTTATTGTTGAACGCCAACCGTTCGGCTAAAATCTGCCCATCGGCATTAAACACAGTCAGTTGTAGTACGCCGGCTGGAAGTTCCTCTTTATAATATCGAAGAGTTAGAGGTGCTATGCCTGCTTGAAAGGAAATCACCTTGCCACGACAGGAGAGTGACACGCCGATGCTGTCGTTAGCCAACGAACCGGTCGCATTAATTTGCGCGGCAAGTATTTTTTCGTCCGTATTGGTCACACACAAGGCATATCCTGAGGGCAATGCTGCCGGAATTGAAAAACGATACTCCTTATTATTATAGGTAACGATTGCTTTGTATTGCCCTGCTTGTGGAGTGTATTCAAACACGCCCATCCCCTCGTGCACGGTTTTGAGCGCAGCCACCCAGTCGCCATTTTCGGCATATACATTTCCTTCTATGTCCGTCTCTTCCCCATTTTGGTCGGTCGCTTTGAAAGCTACGTGCGAGGGCAGGCCAATAATGCTGTTGCCTCCTTCGGGATAGAACGCGAGGTTCAGCTTTTCGAGTCTCTCGGACGATGCTTTCCGCATCATCCGGTAGGCTGGCCGTTTCTCCATCTTCGCCTCGCGGTAATCGCCTGCGATAGTTGGCTTCTCGTAAACGGGAAAGACGCGGGAGAAGATGCAATCATCTCCGAAGTTGAGCATGCTGCGCGTGTAGGCGCGAATTTCGTAGAATCCGCTTTGTGTGAACTTCGTTTCAATGGGAATGTCGCCATGGCACTGGCCATTCTCTATCTTTAGCTTGAGTTCTTGATAGATATCGCCTTCGGGCGTCAACATCTCCACGTGCAATAGCTTGCTTACATCGGTAAGGCGGAGTTCGGAGGCCTCCACGATGTAGGCTTTAAACCAGATGGTATCGCCAATGAAATAACCGGTGTTGTCGAAATGCAGAAAGACTTTCTCCTGCGGATTGAGTTGGGAGAATTGATGGATGTTGCGCACAAATGTGGCCATTCTTTGCAAATGGCTTTGTCCGCAGAGCGAAAGCGGGGAGCAGAGCAGTATACTCAACAAGAGAATACTTGCTCTTTTAAGGAGGATGCTTAAATAGGCTTGTTTCATGGCTATAGAATGTTTTTGTTTGTCACCAAAGATACTAATCCGGAGGATAAAACAGAAAATCACACCATCACATCTGCCTGTTTTTAACGGAAATTAATACGATAACGCTTCCAAATCGGCCGAATTGTTAAGAAATGGGCTGCTTTTTTATACCTAAATCATTCGATTGTGAAATGTCGTTCACAGTTAGGTTTCACTAAAAAATGGTCGAGCCTGTTTTTTTAA
>JAISHB010000060.1 GCA_031262785.1 Prevotellaceae bacterium | reverse complement strand
CGTCGCCGCCGGTGCCCACAATGTCGATGACGCGGTGCGGCGACAGGTCTACCGGCAGGGCGGTTTCCATGTAGGCTTGCCGGAAACCGATGAGTTCGTCGACCGTGATGCCGCGCATCTGAAAGGCGGTGAGCAGTGCGGCAATCTGTGCTTCGGGGTATTGTTCGCGGGCGATGTTCAGGAGCAGCCCGCGGGTCTGTTCGCTGCTAAGCTCTTCGTGGTTGAAGAGACGGGATAGTATGGCTTTCATAAGGAGGGATGGGTTTTATTGATGAACGAATGAAGGGAGGCGGAAGAGGAGAGCCACTGCCCGAGCATCCGGGTGCCTTGCGGAGTGAGCACCGACTCGGGATGAAACTGCACGCCGTAGATGTCGTGCCGGCGGTGACGCAGGGCCATGATGTTTCCTTGGGCATCGACGGCGGTAATCTCTAAGCAGTCGGGGAAATCGTCGGCATCGACCACCCACGAATGGTAGCGTCCTACCAGCAGGGGCGAGGCGTTTTCGAGGGTTCCCCGTATTTCGGTCTGCACGCCGTGGTAGACGTGTGTCAGGTTCTTGAGTTTCGCTCCGAACACCTCTCCGATGGCCTGATGGCCGAGGCAGATGCCCAGGATGGGCTTCACACCGGCATAGGTGCGAATCACCTCGAGCAGCAAACCGGCCTCCCGGGGAATGCCCGGACCGGGAGAGAGGACGATGCGGTCGTAGCCGGCCAGGTCGGCCGGTGCAAATTGGTCGTTGCGCACCACGTCTACCTCGGCTCCAAGCGCTTTGAGGGCATGGGCGAGGTTGTAGGTGAACGAGTCGTAGTTGTCGATGAGTACGAGCTTCATGGCGGCTACATCCTTTCTGCCATCACGATGGCTTTTCTGAGTGCACCCAGCTTGTTGTTCACCTCTTGCAGTTCGTTCTCTTCGTTGCTCATCGCCACAATGCCGCCGCCGGCCTGAAACCAGAGCGTGCCGTTGCGGCTCACAAAGGTGCGGATGGTGATGGCCTGGTTGAGCGTGCCGTCTAATCCGATGAAGCCGATGCAACCTCCATAGGCGCCGCGGTTGTGCGGTTCCAACTCGCTGATGAGTTGCATGGCGCGCACCTTGGGTGCGCCGCTCAGCGTTCCGGCCGGAAAGGTATCGATGAAGGCGCGGATGGGGCGGGCATCGCTGTTGAGCGTGCCGCTGACGCGGCTCACTAAGTGGATGACATGGCTGTAGAGTTGCGTCTCTTTGAAGAAGTCGACCTGCACGTCGTGACAGTTGCGCGAGAGGTCGTTTCGTGCCAGGTCAACGAGCATGACGTGTTCGGCATTCTCTTTGGGATCGTCGAGCAGGGCTTGGGCAGCGCGGCGGTCTTCGGCCGGATTGCCGGTGCGACGGGTGGTGCCGGCGATGGGGTCGATGGTGGCTCTTCCTTCCTGGATGCGGCAGTGGGTTTCGGGCGAGGAGCCGAAGATGCGGAAGCCGCCGAAGTCGAAATAGAAGAGATAGGGCGAGGGGTTGATGCTGCGCAAGGCGCGGTAGAGTTTGAAGTCGTCGCCGGTGAATCGCTGCTCGAAACGACGCGACAGCACGATTTGAAACACATCGCCCCGTTTGCAATGGGCAATGCCGGCGCGGATGTTGGCCTTGTGCTCTTCGTCGGTGAGCGAGGAACTGACCTCACCCACGGCATGGAAGTCGTAGGCGGTGTAGTTGCGGTTGAGGATGGCGCGTTGTACGGTGTCGAGCCTACTCTCTTCGCCGTCGGCAAGCATCTCGAGGAGCACCATCTCGTTGCGGTAGTCGTTGAACACGATGAGGTACTTGTAGAGGATGTAAAGCAGGTCGGGGGCGTCGTTTTTCTTTTCGCGGCTGTCCTTGACGGGGATGTTTTCAAAGTAACGCACGGCGTTGAACGAGGTGTAGCCATACAATCCGCAGTAGGAAGCATATTCTCCCCTCACGCTAAAACGGGCAATGAACGCCTCGAGGGCATCCTCGACGCGATAGTCGGCATCCAGCATCCGCTCTTGGCGGGTGCCGTCGGGCATGCGGAACACCGAAGCACCGTGTTCGACGGCCACGCTGGCCAACGGACACAGTCCGATGAACGAGCGGTTATTTTCCGTGCCGTGATAGTCGGAACTCTCCATGAGCGCACTCTGTGGAAAGACATCGCGCACCTTAAGGTAGGTGCTGACCGGGGTGTGCAGGTCGCCCAGCATGGTGCGACTGATCACTGTGTAGTTGATTTGTTCTTTCATCTTTCGGGGCTTAATTTGTTATGAATGGGTTTCTGCTTGGGGTGCATGGCTCAGATAGGTCTCCATGTCTTTGTCGCCGCGCCCCGATACGGTGAGTACCACCACCTCTTCGGGCTTAAAACGGAGTTTGGGCAAGGCGCCCAGCGCGTGGGCACTCTCCAAAGCAGGGATGATGCCTTCCAATTTGGTTAGTTCGTAGGCGGCACGGATGGCTTCGTCGTCGTTCACAGCCAACACAACGGCGCGTTTGCGGGCGGCGAGGTTGGCATGCATGGGACCGATGCCCGGATAGTCTAATCCGGCCGAGATGGAGTAGGGTTCTTCGATTTGTCCGTCGGCGTTTTGAATCACATAGGTGCGGGCGCCGTGGATGATGCCCATCTTGCCCAGCGCAATGGTGGCGGCGGTCATTCCGCTCTCCACTCCCTTGCCGCCGGCTTCGGCCAATACAATCTGCACCTCGGGATTGTCGAGGTAGCGATAGATGGTTCCGGCAGCGTTGCTTCCTCCTCCCACGCAGGCAATGAGGTAGTCGGGACAGGAGCGTCCTTCCTGCGCGAGCAATTGCTTCTCAATCTCTTCGCTGATGACCGACTGCAGACGTGCTACCATATCGGGATAAGGATGCGGTCCAACCGTGGAGCCGATAATATAATAGGTATCGGCCGGATGGCAACACCAGTCACGAATGGCTTCGTTGGTGGCATCCTTTAGGGTCATATTGCCGGAAGTTACGGGCACCACGGTGGCGCCCAGCATCTTCATCTTTTCTACATTGACCCGCTGACGCTCCACATCCATCTTACCCATGTAAACGACACACTCCATATTCATCAGTGCACACACGGTGGCGGTAGCTACGCCGTGTTGACCGGCGCCGGTTTCGGCAATGATGCGCTTTTTGCCCATCTGGCGGGCAATTAAGATTTGCCCGATGGTGTTGTTGATCTTGTGCGCGCCGGTGTGGTTCAAATCTTCCCGTTTGAGGTAGAGCCGGCAACCATAGCGCTCGGACAGGCGGCGCGCAAGGTAGAGTGGGGTTGGACGCCCTACATAATCGCGCAGCAGTTGTGCATACTCTTGTTGAAACGCCTCGCTTTGCAACACGGTGAGGTAGGTTTGTTGCAGCTCCGTTACGCATTTGTGGAGTATCTCGGGGATGTATGCACCGCCGAAGTCTCCGTAATACCCTTCGTTGTTTACTAAGAATGATTCCATATTATGCTGGTTTTATTGAATGAACTAAAACGAAAAAGAGCCTTGCCGCAAGTTACGACAAGGCTCTTTTACTGATGCTATAGTATATATACACACGAGCGCTGCTCCCTTACGACTGTCGGAGTTGTAACGGGCGCCACCACCAATATGTATGTGCAAATAAGCTTTTCATTGTTCTTTTGTTACTAAAAACGGTGCAAATGTAAGCAGTTTGATTGAATGTGCAAATAAATACTATCTTTTTTTATTCAAATGCTGCGAAAAGATTATTCCCACTCAATCGTCGAAGGCGGTTTCGACGAAATGTCGTACGTCACGCGATTCACTCCCTTCACCTTATTTATAATGTCATTGGAAACTTTGCCGAGAAACTCATAGGGAAGGTGTGCCCAATCGGCCGTCATGGCATCGGTGGAAGTAACGGCACGCAATGCTACGGCGCGTTCGTAGGTACGTTCGTCGCCCATCACGCCAACCGATTGCACGGGCAAAAGAATCACGCCGGCTTGCCACACCTGGTCGTATAATCCTTCGTTGCGCAATCCTTGAATAAAGATGTCGTCGGCATCTTGCAGGATGCGTACTTTTTCGGGAGTAATGTCGCCCAGAATGCGCACGGCCAATCCGGGGCCGGGAAAAGGATGACGGGTAATAAGATGTTCGGGCATGCCCAACTGGCGTCCAACCCGTCGTACTTCATCTTTAAAGAGCAGGCGGAGTGGTTCGCACAGTTTCAGATTCATCTTTTCGGGGAGTCCGCCCACGTTGTGATGACTCTTAATTACCGTGCCGGTGATCGAGAGCGATTCAATGCAATCGGGATAGATGGTTCCCTGCGCCAACCATTTGACCTCGTGCAGTTTGCGCGCCTCTTCGTCGAAGACGTCGATGAAGCCTTTTCCGATGATTTTGCGCTTTTGTTCGGGATCGGTGATGCCGGAGAGTTCGGAGAAGAATTTGGCGGAAGCATCGATGCCGATGACATTCAAGCCCAGCCCTTCGTAGTCGTGCAACACATTCTTAAATTCGTTCTTACGCAACATGCCGTGATCCACAAAGATGCACGTGAGGCGACGACCGATGGCGCGATGCAACAACACGGCAGCCACGGACGAATCAACGCCGCCGCTCAGTCCGAGCACCACTTTGTCATTACCCAGTTGCGCCTTGAGTTGGGCAACGGTGGTTTCGATGAACGAGGCGGCGCTCCACTCTTGTTTGCATCCGCAAACATCCACCACGAAGTTCCGGAGCATGCGGGTGCCCTCTTGGGTGTGGAACACTTCGGGATGAAATTGCACGCCCCAAGTTTGTTCGTCGCAAATCTGATAGGCGGCAATCGCCACCTTATCGGTCGAGGCAATGGTTTTAAAGTTATCGGGAACGGCGGTGATGGTGTCGCCGTGACTCATCCACACCTGCGTGTTCTGTGTAATGCCTTTGAACAGCGGATTTTGCGCCTCGAAACGGGTGAGATAGGCGCGGCCGTATTCACGACTTCCGGCCGGTTCCACTTTTCCGTTGTTGGCATAGGCAATATACTGCGCACCGTAACAAATACCCAGAACGGGATAATTTCCACGCAACGCATTCACCTCGATTTTGAAAGCATGTTCGTCGTACACCGAGAAGGGACTTCCCGAAAGAATCACCCCTTTCACGCTTTTGTCGTCAAAGGGAAACTTGTTGTAAGGTAGGATTTCGCAATATACATTCAGCTCTCGCACGCGGCGGCCTATCAGTTGAGTGGTTTGAGAACCGAAATCAAGAATAATAATTTTTTCCTGCATAGCTATTAATCGAATAAGTGAGGTTGCAAAAGTAGTGAAATTAAATGTTATCATTGCATACAAATATTAAATCAAATGTGTACTTTTGCACCGCATTTCGGGAACGAAATGTCATTCAGGTAAAAAGAAATTTAAATAAATAACATTCAAATCCCTAAAAGTTTAAACAAAATGATTAAAGTAGGTATTAATGGATTCGGACGTATCGGACGTTTCGTATTCCGCGTGGCTCAACAAAGAAACGATATTGAAATCGTTGGTATTAATGACCTTTGTCCGGTAGATTACCTGGCATACATGCTTAAGTATGACACCATGCACGGACAGTTCGACGGCACAATCGACGTGGATATGGAAAACAGCAAGTTGATTGTGAACGGCAAAGCCATTCGCGTCACTGCCGAGAAGAATCCCGCCGACTTGAAATGGAACGAAGTAGGTGCCGAATATGTAGTGGAATCTACCGGTTTGTTCCTCAGTAAAGAAAAGGCGCAAGCCCACATCGAGGCAGGAGCCAAGTATGTGGTAATGTCGGCTCCTTCAAAAGATGACACCCCGATGTTTGTATGTGGCGTAAACGAAGCCTCGTATGTGAAAGGTACACAATTCGTATCCAACGCTTCTTGCACCACCAACTGCCTGGCTCCGATTGCCAAAGTATTGAACGACAACTGGGGCATCACCGACGGTTTGATGACCACCGTACACTCTACCACCGCTACCCAAAAAACGGTCGACGGTCCGTCGATGAAAGATTGGCGTGGTGGCCGTGCCGCTTCGGGCAATATCATTCCTTCTTCTACGGGCGCTGCCAAAGCTGTTGGTAAAGTAATTCCCGCATTGAACGGAAAGCTCACCGGCATGTCGATGCGCGTTCCCACGTTGGATGTTTCGGTGGTTGATTTGACCGTAAATTTGGCTAAGCCGGCCAAATATGCTGAAATTTGCGCTGCCATGAAAGCAGCCTCGGAAGGCGAACTCAAAGGTATTCTGGGTTACACCGAAGATGCCGTTGTTTCTTCCGATTTCTTAGGCTGCCCGCTCACTTCGATTTTCGATGCCAAAGCCGGTATTGCCCTGACCGACACCTTCGTAAAAGTGGTATCTTGGTACGACAACGAAATCGGTTACTCCACCAAAGTGCTCGACCTGATTGCCTACATGGCCAAAGTAAACGGATAATTTTCGGACAATAGATATTTAGTTTGAAGCAGAGCAGCCGGCCGCGAGGTTGGCTGCTCTTTTTTTTGTGCTGCTGCTTTTTAGTTAGTAATGATTTCCCTATTTTTGCACCAATAAACAATACAGTATATGAAACGGATAGCCAATCATCTTCCCATGATTATCGCCCTGTGCCAAAAGCACAAGGTGAATCGGCTCTTTGTGTTTGGCTCCGTCCTGACCAACCGTTTCAGCGAGGAGAGTGACATCGACTTGACGGTCGATTTCAACAAGGCCGAAGTCGGTGACTACTTCGATAACTATTTCGACTTTAAATACGCCCTGGAAGAGTTGCTGGGGCGGAAGGTCGATTTGCTGGAAGAGCAAACTATAAAGAATCCCTATCTGAAAAAGAGTGTTGACGCCACTAAAGCCCTTATTTATGGATGATATAACCAAGAAACAGCTGCAAGACATCCTTACAGCGATTGAAGAAATTGATAGCTTCTTCGAGGGTAAGCCCAAACAATTCGATGAATTTTACGATGATATACGTCTCAGACGTGCCATTGAACGAGAGATTGAAATCATAGGCGAAGCCATGAACCGTATCCTTAAAACGAATGGTTCTATCGCGATTACCAACTCCCGAAAAATAGTAGATGCCAGAAACTACATCATTCATGGCTACGACAGCCTGTCTGCCGATATATTGTGGAGCATCGTTATCAATCATTTGCCTAAGTTGAAGGAAGAGGCAGCCGCATTATTGGCCTTATAATTATATTCACCCGAAAATCTCCTCCAACACTCTCCCCAAATTAATTTCCGACTGCTAATTTTATTTATTCGTTCCCCTGAGTGTCGTTGCGACCGCTGATTTTATTTATTTGTCCCCCTGAGTGTCGTTACGACCGCTAATTTTATTTATTCGTTCCCCTGAAGGTCGTTGCGACTGCCGATTTTATTTATTCGTTCCCCTGAGTGTCGTTACGACCGCTGATTTTATTTATTTGTTCCCCTGAGTGTCGTTCCGACTGCTAATTTTATTTATTTGTCCCCCTGAGTGTCGTTCCGATTGCTGATTTTATTTATTTGTCCCCCTGAGTGTCGTTGCGATTGTAGACGTTATTTTTCCCTTCCCCCCTCTTTTTTTGAGCTTATCGGGAACTTGTTACGCCCTCTTTTTGCTTATTTGTGTGTCCAAGTTGCAGAAACTTGCAAAAAACCGCTACCTTTGCTCTCACTCCAAGATACATCATCCTGAGTATGAAAAATAGAGATTTTATTATCACCAGCCTGCAGTCGTGGGATATTGAGATTGGCAGCACCATCAAGAATACGGCGCTGGAACTTTCGAAGCAGAACCGGGTGCTCTACATCAATCCGCCCATGGATTATGCCACCCGTTTGCGCGCTATGTTGCACACATCGGGAAAGCTTTCGCCCGCTTTCGTCCGTCGCATGGAGGTTATTAAAGGAAACGCAGACCCCATCCGCATCATCAATCGCAACCTGTGGGTGGTGGATTGTCCGTTTACGTTGCACTCGGTAAGTAAACTTCCCGGGTCGCTTTTCAATCTTTTCAACCGTGAAAACAACAAGCAGATAGGCCGTCTGATTGTGCGCGAGGCTGCCGCGCTGGGCTTTGAACAGTATATCCATCTGATCGATACGGACATCTTCCGGAGCCGCTATCTCAAGGAGTTTATTCGTCCGGCGGTTTCC
>JAISHB010000123.1 GCA_031262785.1 Prevotellaceae bacterium | reverse complement strand
AGAACTACTTGGGACTGACCAACCACTTCATTCAAGAGGGGCTGGCCTACCGCTTCACCCCGTTTGAACTCCCCGAGAATGCCCGCGGCAACGTGTTGGTCGACACCGACAAGATGTATGACAACCTGATGCATAAGTTTAAATTCGGGGGTATCGACAAGCCGGGTATCTATCTGGACGAGAATATCCTGCGGATGTGCTTCTCGCACCGTCGGCTCTTTACCCAGCTGGCAGCCCAACTCATCACCGAGGGAAAGAAAGAGCAGGCGCTGGCCGTGCTGGACTATGCCGAACGGATGATTCCCGCCTACAATGTGCCTTATGATGCCCAGAACGGAGCCGATTCGATGGCCGAGTCGTACTATCAACTGGGCGAAACGGCCAAGGCCGACGCTATCATCAAGGCTTTGGCCGACAACAAGGTGGAGTATATCACGTGGTATTTAAGCCTCAACGACTACCATTTCACCCTGTCGGCCAGTCAACTGATGCGCTATCACTTGGGTTGGCTCGACGAGTTTGTGAAAATCATGACCAACCACCAGTCGGCACAAGCTGCTTTGTACACCAGCAAGTCTAACGAGTTGTATGGGTTGTGCGTGGAGCGGTTGAAACGTCTCAATCCCTAAGCGGGCGCAGTCCATGTTTATCGAGCAACCCCCCGAGTTCTTCCGGCGCTTCTATCCGTCGGCCGTTTGGCGCATGAATCCCGACGAGAAGAAGGTCTACCTCACCTTCGACGACGGGCCGATACCGGAGGTCACTCCGTGGGTGCTGGATGTACTGGCGCAAAAGCAGGTACAGGCCACCTTCTTTATGGTGGGCGACAATGTGCGCAAGCATCCCGACATCTACCATCAGGTGGTAGCGGCCGGTCATCGCATCGGCAATCACACCTTCAATCACATCCGGGGCTTTGAGTATTGGACAGACAGCTATCTGGCCAATACGCACGAGGCCAACCGCCTGATGCAGACCGACCTGTTTCGTCCGCCGCACGGGCATCTGCGCTGGATGCAATACCGTGTGCTCCGACGTTACTACCGAATTGTGATGTGGGATGTGGTGACGCGTGACTACAGCAACAAGCTGCGTCCCCCGCAAGTGTTGGCCAATGTGATGCGTTACGCCCGCAACGGCTCCATCATCACCTTCCACGACTCGTTGAAGTCGTGGGATACGGGCAACTTGCAATACGCCCTTCCGCGTGCCATAGACTTCTTGGCCGAAGAGGGGTATGCCTTTGGCCTTTTATAGGCTCTGCTACCGCTGCATGTAGTGGCGGCGTTCCTCCTGATTCATCTTTTCAATGGCATAGCGAAGCATGGTGCGGGGCATGGTGCGGTGGTGCCGGTCGAGAAACTGCACCAGTAGCTCCTTTTGACGCTTGCCCACCTCGCGCAGCATCCAGCCGGTGGCTTTCTGCAGCAGGTCGTGCGGGGTGGTGAGCAGCTGCTCGGCCAGTGCGAGGGTGTCCCACGGATCACCTTGCCGGATGAGGGCATGGGTGGAGACGATGGCGATGCGTTGCTCCCACAGCAGGTCACTCTTTACCAAGCGGTACAGCACGTCGCGGGGTTTATCCGTCAGGTAGGCACCCAAGATATAGGAGGCCGAGAGGTCTACCAAGTCCCAGTTGTTGATGCGGGAGGTGTGTGCCAGATAGAAATCCACCAGCGTTTCCTGCTCTTGGGGCGAGGCTTTGCGATAACGCTCCACCAAGATGAGCAACCCGCAGAGGCGGCACTCGTGGTAGGGGTCGGCCAGCAACCGGTCTACAACGGCCAGCGGCGCCTCTTTGTATTGTTTGGCCACGGTGCGGGTGTGGGGAACCACTACGCCCAAGAAGCGGTCGCCTTCACCATATTGTCCCTTGCCTGTCTTGAAGAAGCGGGGCAGGAAGGCTCGTTTGACGGGATCGGCATACTGCTCCAGCTGCTCTTTAATACCTTGTGCGGTGATCATACATTCTGTTAGATTTATGCCGTAAATGGCTATTGTGTGCGCAAAAATAGCGCATTTTACCTTTCGGTCTGAAAAGATATACGTACTTTTGCCAGCAAATTTACATGCAGCTCTATGGTTTTGAATTACATTTGGGTAGCCTTTTTTGTGATAGCCTTTGTGGTAGCCCTTGGCAAACTTCTCTTTACGGGCAATACCGAAATATTCACCGAACTGGTCAACTCCACCTTCTCCTCGTCCAAAACAGCTTTTGAAATATCTCTCGGTCTTACCGGCCTGCTCTCGTTGTGGTTAGGCCTGATGAAGATTGGCGAACGCAGTGGCATGATAGGTGCCTTGTCGCGTTGGCTCAGTCCGGTGTTCTGCCGGCTGTTTCCCGAGATACCCAAGGGGCATCCGGCCATGGGAAGCATCTTCATGAACCTGTCGGCCAACATGCTGGGATTAGACAATGCCGCCACCCCTATGGGATTGAAAGCGATGAAAGAGCTGCAAGAGCTGAACCCCCACAAAGACACCGCCACCAACCCGATGGTGATGTTTCTGGTGCTCAATACCTCGGGGCTGATCCTCATCCCTATTAGCATCATGATGTATCGTGCCCAGTTGGGGGCGGTACAACCTACCGACATCTTCATTCCCACGTTGATTACCTCGTGCATCTCCACCCTTACGGGGGTGATTGCCGTGAGCATTGCCCAGCGCATCAACCTGCTGAACAAGCCCATCTTGCTGCTGGTGGCCGGCATCAGTCTGTTCTTTGCCGGCCTCATCACCCTGTTTGTGGCACTGGGACGTACACAGATAGGTACCTACTCTACGCTGGTGGCCAACATCATCCTCTTTAGCATCATCCTGCTCTTCATCGTCTGGGGACTGGCACGGAAGATTAATGTGTACGACGCCTTTGTGGAGGGTGCCAAGGAGGGTTTCGGCGTGGCCGTGCGCATCATTCCCTATTTGGTGGCCTTCTTGGTAGGCATTGCCGTGTTTCGTACCTCGGGCGCCATGGACTTGTTGGTAGGTGGTATCGGTGCGCTGGTAGGCTGCTTCGGGTTGGATACCAGCTTTGTGGGTGCCCTGCCCACAGCTTTGATGAAGTCACTCAGCGGCAGTGGCGCCAACGGATTGATGATCGACACCATGAACCAATATGGCGTCGACTCGTTCGTGGGCAGGATGAGCTGCGTGGCTCGCGGTGCCTCCGACACCACCTTCTATATCTTGGCCGTCTACTTCGGCAGTGTGGGCATCACCAAGACGCGCAACGCCGTGACCTGCGGACTGATTGCCGATGCCGCCGGCGTAGTGGCTGCCATTATCATCAGCTATCTTTTCTTCTTCTAACCGCGGTATGATTACCTATCAAGCCCAAGAGGTTGACCTGCCGGTCCTAGACCTGCCGCACACCACTGCGTGGATTACGCGGGTAGCCGCCGATTACGGCAAGCGCATAGGCGAGATTGCCTACCTCTTCTGCTCGGATGAGCGCATCCTCGAGGTCAACAGGCAATACCTGCAACACGATTACTATACCGACATCATCACCTTCGACTACACCCAAGGCAATAGACTCTCGGCAGACCTCTTCATCAGCTTGGAGACCGTCGGCAGCAATGCCCGCCTGTTCCAAACCCCCTACGACGAGGAGCTGCACCGCGTCCTCATCCACGGCATCCTGCACTTGTGCGGCCTGCACGACAAGGAGGAGGGGGAGCGCGAGCAGATGGAGGCGGCCGAAAACCGTGCGCTGGAGATGCGGTAAAAATAGCAGATACGGCCTCGAAGCTATATAGACGTCCCGCCCGTTTTTAAGAGGCGCTGCATCCCGCGCTACGACGGGGCTGCGGAAAGTATACGACTGTAGGGGGTACAAGATATAGGTGTGGCAGGCAAAGTATACGACTGTAGGGGGGACAAGATATAGGTGTGGCAGGCAAAGGATATACCTTTGCCCCAAACGGTATGATAAGATAAGAAAATAAGTAACAATGAGCACGATTCGAAGAGCCATACGCGGGGATTGTCCCCGCCTGTTTGAGCTGGTCAAAGCCTTAGCCCTGTATGAGCGCGCCCCCGAGGAGGTCACCCTCACCCTCGGGGAGTTTGAGGCCGGAGGCTTTGACCCGCACCCCCTCTGGTGGGCTTTTGTGGCCGAAGCCGACGGACAGGTGGTGGGCTTTGCCCTCTACTACCTCCGCTTCAGTACGTGGAAGGGGGCGCGCCTCTATCTGGAAGACCTCTATGTGGAACCTGCGTGGCGGGGACAGGGCATCGGAGCGGCGCTGTTCGAGCAGCTAAGGGGCGAGGCCAAGGAACGCGGCCTGCACGGCATGGTCTGGCAGGCGTTGGCTTGGAACCATCCGGCGCTGAACTTCTACCGCCGGTATCCCACTACGCTCGATTCCGGATGGGTCAACTGTTCGTTAGATGATTAACCTTATATAATAGTATTGCGATGAGTGTAATTGACATTTTCCTGCTTCTGGTGATCTTGGCCGGCGGTGTGCTCGGCTACGTGAAGGGATTCATCAAACAATTTGCCGCGCTGCTCGGACTCGTAGGGGGTCTGCTGGTGGCGCGTGCCCTGTATGCCCCGCTGGCCCGGAAGATTGGCCCCTCGCTCACCGACTCGATGACGGTGGCGCAGGTGCTCTCCTTCATTGCCATCTGGATTGCCGTGCCGCTGCTCTGCTGGGTGGTGGCCGCGCTCTTTACCCGCATGATCGAAATCATCCGTCTGGGGTGGCTCAACCGCCTGTTGGGGGCGCTGCTGGGGATGGTCAAGTATGTGCTGCTGCTTAGCTTGTTGATCTGCGTGCTCGAGTACATCGACTCGGACAGTACGCTCATCAAGCCCTCGGCCAAGCGGGAGTCGGTGCTTTACGCACCGGTTCGTTCGGTGGTGGATTGGATTAGTGGGTTGCTTCCCGAGCGGGTGGAGATACCCTCCGATAGCTTGGAACTGTAGCGGGAGACGGGGCTTTTAGTGCTTCTTCTTGGAGCGTTTGGCCCATCCCTCTTCTTGGAAGTCGGGCACGTCTCCACGTAGCTGGCGGCCACCCTCTTGGAAGAACTGCTTCCAGTCGTCACGTTTGCCGCGCGGCTTGTTATACCCGCGCTCCGCACGGTTGGGTTTGGGGTGGTCGGCCTTGGGATAGCCGGCCGGCTTGTCATGCTCCCCTCCGGCAATCTCTACCATCACCTTGCGTCCGTTGAAGCGTGCTCCGGCCAGTGCCTTCGCCACCATTTTGGCGTCGTGTTCCTCTACCTCGAAGTACGAGAAGCTTTTCTTCAGGTCGATACGCCCGAGGTTGATGCGGCGCGAAGTATGCTTGTTGAGCAGCTCGATGAGTTCCCTCGGGTAGAAGTTATCCACCTTGCCTTGGTTGATGAACATACGCACAAAGCCTTTGGAGGGTTGGTAGGGGTCTGTGGGTTTACCTTTGAACGACTCGCGGAGGTTGCGCTCGCGGCCTCTGTCGGTAACCGGCTCTATCTCTTCCCGGTCGCGGTAGTACTCGGCAAAGCGATTGAACTCGTGCGAGACCATACGTTTGATGAGGTCTTCCTTATTGAGCCAGTCGAGCTTGCGGCAGATGTCGGGCATGAAGGCGGCAATCTCCGCTTCGTTGACTTTCACCTTTTCCAAGTCGTCAATCACCTTGAGCAGTTGCTTCTCGCAGATTTGCTGTGCCGAGGGCATAGCTCCGGGGGCGAACTGTTTGCCTATCATCTGCTCTATCTGGCGCATCTTGCCCTTTTCGCGCAGGTTGATGATGGCAATCGAGGTGCCTGTCTTGCCGGCACGTCCGGTGCGTCCGCTGCGGTGGGTATAGCTTTCGGCCTCGTCGGGCAAGCCATAGTTGATGACGTGGGTCAGGTCGTCTACGTCCAGCCCACGGGCGGCTACGTCGGTCGCTACCAATATCTGCAGGTTGCGGATGCGGAACTTCTGCATTACGGCATCGCGTTGTGCCTGGCTGAGTTCACCGTGCAGCGAGTCGGCGTTGTAGCCGTCTTGCATCAGCTTATCGGCAATCTCCTGGGTCTCTTTACGGGTACGGCAGAAGATGATACCGTAGATTTGGGGGTAATAGTCTACGATGCGCTTAAGAGCGGCGTATTTATCCTTGGCATGCACCGTAAAGACTACGTGCTTGACAGTGCCGGTGCTCTCGTTCTTGCGTCCGATGGTGATCTCCTTGGCATCACGCAGGTAGTTCTTCGAGATACGGGCAATCTCCTGACTCATGGTAGCCGAGAAGAGCAGGGTATTACGCTCTTGAGGCACGTCGGCCAAGATGGCGTTGATACTCTCCGAGAATCCCATGTTGAGCATCTCGTCGGCCTCGTCCATCACCACGTTCTCGATGGTGGCCAGCGATACGGTCTTGCGCTCCATCAAATCCAACAGACGCCCCGGCGTAGCCACAATGACGTGTACGCCCTGCTTGAGTGCACGTATCTGACTCTCGATGGAGGAGCCGCCATACACGGGCAACACCCGCAAGTCGTTCAAGTACTTGGAGTAGTCGTTCAGGTCGCCGGCAATCTGCAGGCATAGCTCGCGCGTGGGACAAAGTATGAGGGATTGGGGGATTCTCTTCTTTACGTCGATTTTCTGTATCAGCGGCAGGCCGAATGCGGCTGTTTTGCCGGTTCCTGTTTGTGCCAACGCTACCACGTCGTTGTTTTCACCTAAAAGATACGGGATTACTGCTTCTTGTACGGGCATGGGAGACTCATATCCCATCTCCTCGATAGCTCGGCGTATCTCTTTCGATACACCCAGCTCTTCAAATGTCTTCATTGAATAACTTCTATTTATAATGTTTGGGTACAAAGGTACGGCTTTTTTAGTCAATCAATGTAGGTAGTGGGGTAATTTAAAGCATCATGCATCCTACTTTTATAGATATTTTTTTGTGCTGTTTACCGATAATACTTATTTTTGCAAGCGAAATAAAAGCAACACTAACAAAATATCGAACGCATTAAATTCAGTAATTATGAAACATTTAAGCTGTTTTGTGCCGGCTCTGCTTTGTGCGGGGCTTTCATCATCGGCATTTGCGCAACCCATTTCAACCCCTGCGCTTCCGAACTCGGATGTGGAAAGAGTCTATCTATTCTCAGTTGATCCGCCTGTCCCCAAGTCGGGGCAGAATTTTAAGCTGTCGATTACCACTGTGCTCCCTTCACATGTGAACGTCCCGGAATTTCATGCGCCCGGCTTGGACTTATTGGAAACCTCCTTCAACAAGGAGAACATTGATGGAGAAGAGCATCATGTTTACGTGTACACGATGTGTGCCGACCATCCGGGTAAATACCTCATTACCCCCGACAACGTGACTTCCTCTCCAGCCTCGGTGCAACCTTTCGAGTTGACAATAGCGAGTAGCAACACGCTATGGGCTTATGTGATTTTTCTATTCTGTGTGGGCATCGGGCTGTTCGGATCGCTCCAGTTCCGCAAAGAAGGCAAGAAGGAACTGGCCGATTTTGTGATTGAAAAACGACGGATCAACCTCTCGTGGAAAGATGCCGTCACCTATTTCGGTGTGCCGTTGCTTTTCCTGTTGATTCCTTTTCTGATAGCAGGTTATGCTACCTTCGAGAGCTTAAGGGGTGCTCCCCCTTACTTGGGGAGCCTCTTCGCACTTGTTTTCGTGGTTGTTCCGCTGCTGGTTGCTTTGTGTTTGGGGGTGTTACGCTATCGCAGCCTCTTTTTCAGGAGGAAAAACGTGACGTTGCCTCATCAAACCATCTTGGAGCTGGTAGAGAAAGTGCAGGAAGAGCATCAATGGACCCCTGTTTATGCCGGTTACGACTGTTATGTGGGGCGTGTGATGAATCGGAACGGGAAATCGTGCATGGAGCAGTTCGTCTACGTGGTGTTCGACAAGGGAAAGGTGTGGATCAATACCTTCTATAATCTGCGTCAGCGAAACCTTTTCCAATCGTTCCGACTTGCGAAGGGGTGCATCTATACGCTGGAGAATTCTCTTTCGCAGGCCGAAGTTGCCCTCAAAAAGTCTTAAGAACCTCTACACACAGCCCTTCGGCTGCCAATTGGGTGTTGGGGAAGAGTGCCACAGCCTCTTCGAGCAACACTTGCTCGTTTTCGTAACGGGCAGAGAAGTGTCCAATCAGTAGTTTGCCTGCCCGGGCATCGCGAGCCACTTGTGCAGCCTGTCCTGCGGTGCTGTGGAAGGTCTCACGGGCGCGTGGAAGGTCGCCCAGGGCAAAAGTGGCCTCGTGGAAGAGCAAATCAACCCCTTGCAGGCGGGTAGAGAGTTCGGGCAAATAAGCGGTGTCGGAGCAATAGGCATAGCGGCGGGGTGGAGCGGCCGGTTGGGTCAGTCGGGCGTTGGGAATCACTTCGCCCCCGGGAGTTACATAGTCTTCGCCGTTTTTGATGCGGCTGAGCAGGTAGAGGGGAACCTGATAGAAGTCGGTCATCGAACGAATGAGGTGGTTGGGACGCGGTTTCTCGGCAAAGAGAAAGCCGCAGCAAGGAATGCGGTGGTGCAACGGGATGGTATGCACCGTAACCGAACGATCTTCATAGATTAGCTCCTCTTCGCCCTGGCGGGCATCGAACGGATGGAAGCAGAGGCGGTAACTCATCTGCCGGCAATAGAAATCGAGCATCGGTTGCATGGATTCTTGCAGCCCGTGTGGCGAATGGATGTGCAACTCGGCGGTGCGCCCCAACAGACTGAGTGTGGAGACCAATCCCAAGAGACCAAAGCAATGATCGCCGTGCAGGTGCGAGATAAAGACATGGTTGAGGCGTGAAAACTTCAGCCGCGAGCGTCGAAACTGTAGCTGTGCTCCCTCGCCGCAATCAATCATATAAAGCTTGTCGCGCACATTGACCACTTGCGAGGTGGCGTAGTGTCGGGTGGTGGGCAATGCCGAGCCGCAGCCCAGGATGTGTACCTCAAATTTCTCCATTGCACAGCCGGCTGTTAAGCTCGCGCAGGGTGTTTTCGTCGAGCTTGATTACTTTGCGGTCGTAAGTAAGGAGTCCGTTGATTTCAATTTCCACGTCGGTGAGTTGTGTGTAGACAGCCGCGGCAAATCCGCGTTTGACAAGCTGTTCGAGCAGGCGAATGTAGGCGGCATATTGCCCCGTGGCCTCGTCGCGGTTGTTTCGCTGCACGTAGCCCCAGTTGCGTCCCTCTTCCCACAAATGTCCGGGCAAAACCAACCCAATGCCTCCATATTCGCCCAATACGTTGGCGCGGGAGGCATCGTAGAGATACATTTTAGGTTCGGGGTAGTTGTGCAAATCCAGGATATCGCCGCACGGGTAGAAATTGCCCCCACTGGCCGGATTGACCAAGCGCGAGGGGTCGTATTGCTTGGTCCACGCCGCTATCTCGGCGGTTTTGAACTGTCCCCACGCCTCATTGAACGGTACCCACATGCCGATGCAAGGATAAGAGTAGAGCGCGTCGATGATCTCGCGCCACTCCTTGCGATAGGTCGCCTCCGACTGAGGCGAACGGGTTAGTTCGGTTCCCTCGAAGTAACGGTGGTTTTGCCACTCGGGATTGCGATCGCCACTTGGCATATCTTGCCATACAATCAGCCCGATGCTGTCACAGTGTGCATACCAGCGTGCCGGTTCCACTTTGATGTGTTTGCGAATCATATTGAAGCCGAAGGCCTTTACTTTCTGAATGTCGTAGCACAACGCTTCGTCCGAAGGTGCGGTATACAATCCGTCGGGCCACCACCCCTGATCGAGCGGGCCAAACTGGAAAAGGTTGCGGTTGTTGAGTTGCAGACGGAGGATACCGTCGGCGTCCGGGCGCATGGAATATTTGCGCATGGCCGTATAGCTCCGGACGCGGTCGAGGGTTTTGCCCCCTTCGATCAAACTGATTTCCATCCGGTACAGGAAGGGAGTGTCGGGAGACCACAGCTTGGCATCGGAGGGCATCGGCACTTCCACCTCCACTCCGCCCAGGGCGCTTGCCTCGGCCACCTGTTTGGCACCCTCGAAGAGGCAAACGCGCAGCCGCCCGGTGGTTTGACCTTGTCCGGCCGTTTGAACGGCTACCCGCACCAGATTTGCATCGATATCCGGAGTAGTTTTGACGGCAGCGATGTAGTGCATGGGTACCGGCTCAATCCACACCGTCTGCCAGATGCCGCTCACGGGCGTATACCAAATACCGCCCGGCCGGCTCACCTGCTTGCCGCGCGGTTGCGTTCCCTGGTCGGTGGGGTCCCATACCTTGACGGTCAGGGTGTTTTCTCCGTTGGTCAGCGCCTGGGTGATGTCGAAACTGAACGGCGTATATCCCCCCGTGTGGCTGCCCACCTTAATTTGGTTTACCCACACATCCGTCTTCCAATCGACCGCGCCGAAGTGCAACAAGATGCGCTTATTTTTCGCAGGGACGGATAATGTGAAGCGGCGCTGGTACCACAGTTCGTTTTCGGCGCCCAACCGCTGTCCTACGCCCGAAAGCGACGATTCCACAGCAAAGGGAACCAAAATCTGATTCCCGCCGTCAAACCCGGCAGGCATCGGGCTGCCGACAGGTTGTATCGCATAGTTCCACAACCCGTTGAGGTTTTGCCAATCGGTACGCTGGACGAGCGGACGCGGATATTCGGGCAGAACGGCATCAGGCCGAAGTTGTTCGCCCCACGTGGTGCGAATCTTGTCGCCTGCGGGTTTCCATTGCGCCGTTAGCGGGAGCGAGAGCATCCCTGCGGCGGTGAGCAGAAGAAATGGTTTAAACATAGACATACGGGATTAAAATGAGGTTGTTACACTCCGACAAAGGTACGAATCTGTCGCAAACAACCTCACAAACTTCCGAAATATGCTGCCCTCAACCGTTTGGTTAAGGAAAACGCTGTTTCTTGGGTGAAACAGTTTGATTGGTTAAAGAAAACGCTGTTTCCTTAACCAAACGGTTTTATTTGTTAAAGGAAACGCTGTTTCTTTAACCAAACGGTTCGATTTGTTAAGAGAAACGCTGTTTCTGGGTTCAAACTGTCTGTTTCATGAAGGAAAACGCAGTTTCCGGAATCAAACTGACAGTTTCATGAAGGAAAACGTTGTTTCTGGGTTCAAACTGACAGTTTCATGAAGGAAAACGTTGTTTCCGGAATCAAACCGGCTGTTTCATTAAGGAAAACGGGAACGGAGCGCCCGCACGCCCCCCGGCAGAGCGGAAAAACCCCGCGAGGGGTTTAATTAGAACGAATAACCGATGGCCGCATCAATGCTCTGTTGGCGCTCCTTGCCCGAGAATCCTTTGCGGGTGTGACCGAACCGCGCCCGCAGCATCAACAGATTCGGGTTTTTTCCGGGTTGAAAATTAACGCCCGCATCGATATAATACCCTCCATACATGCGGGAGCCGGAATCTTCCACGCGATGGCGTAAATCTACGCCCAATCCGACAAACGGACGCGCTGCTCCCCGGTCGGGAGCCAAGCGCAATCCCCCTTTGGCGGAAAACAGGGTGATGTTCTCTTTATTAGTTGTCTGGTCGTACCAATTATTGTTTCCGCCACCCCCTGAATAGGAGTACGTAGTATGTCCGCTGGCTTTTGCAAAGGAAAAATCGAAATCAAAATGGAGTATCTTCGAGCGCCCCAGATTTGAGCGTGACAGCAGAATACCGGCCTGAAACCCGGCGTTACTGGTGTGTCTGACCGATCCTTCGCTGTGGGTGGGGAAGTGAATCACGCCGGCATAGAAGGTATATCGCCAGGCGGGTTGCGGAATGGAGTTGTAATGCGCTTCGATGGCTTCCAGGGTCATACAATCTTCTGCCGCACCGTTCATGGCGCGTTCGTGGTTGCGCGCAATCATGGCAAACGATCCGCGGGTGTAGGGGGAGTTGTCTATTAGGAGGGAGATTCTCGGACAGCCTTTGAAGAGCAGATGCAGGATGGCTAAGTAGCCTTCCCGGTCAAGCGGGACCAAACTCCCGCCTACCTGCGAAAAAAAGAGGGGATTGCCTTCCGCTGATTCGTAGTAGTAGAGGTTGTGTCCGCGTCCGGGTAGCTGCTCTAAGAATACCTGTTTTTTTCCCTCTTCGGGCAGCTCAATGGTTTTGGAGAGGTAGCATCTGCTTGGATTGGAGATGCCATAGCCGGCGATGTCGGTGGGAAAGTAGACTTTGACGGTGTCGCCGCCGGTGGCACGGTAGCTACAGCTGGTTGCATTCCGTTTGGACGCGTGCAACCCGATCTGCCCGTAAAGGGTGTCTTGCTGCAAGGTAATGAGGTAGCCCGCACGGAATTGTTCCTCTGCGTGAAGCGCGCAAGCGAGCAGGCAGGTGACGGTAAGGAGCATCAAGCGGCGCCCTCCGGCATACGCTTGAAAATAGGGAGCTGTTGGTTTCATACGGATATAGATTAGGGAACGTGGTCGTTTTTCGTCACAAAGATAGGGTTTAGTTACAAATCTCCGCTGGTTTCGTCCTCTTTTAATAAACTAATTTCCATACTGTTATGAAAAGATTCCAGTGGGCGGCCGTGTGGCTGCTGCTACTCCCGGGTTCGGCCATGGTGCATGCGCAGAGCCTGAATTACGAAAACCAGTTTGCCCGTCCGTTGGGCGAAGTGCTCCGCCAGATCGAATCCCGTTTTGGCATCCGGTTAAAGTATGAAATAGACACCATCGGTAAGATGTTGCCCTATGCCGACTTCCGTATTCGTCCCTATTCGGTGGAGGAGACCCTTACCAATGTATTGTCGCCTTTCGACTACAAAGCCACCCTGAGCGGCAAGACTTATAAGCTCAAACCCTACGAATATCCGCGTCGAACCGTGGCAGACGGTCAGAAAATGATCGCTTACCTGCGTACACTCTATCATGACGGTGCCTCGTTCCGCAAGCGCGCCGAAGAACTGCGTCCCCAGGTGCGCCGCTTGCTGGGCATCGACGAATTGCTCCAGAAAAGGGTCGAGGCCAAACCGATCCTCTCGAAAATACGCAAGATGGAGGGCTACAGTGTGCAGAACTTCGCGCTCCAGACGCTTCCCGGCCTCTATGTGTGCGGTTCCATCTATGCTCCCTCGAAGAAGGGGAAACACCCCTTGATTCTCTGTCCCAACGGTCATTTTGCCGACGGACGCTACAATAAGGAGCAGCAAATTCGCATGGCTACGCTCGCACGCATGGGGGCGGTCTGTGTAGACTACGATCTGTTCGGATGGGGAGAGTCTATCCTGCAAGTGGGCGAACCGGCGCACCGCACTTCTATGGCGCACGTCATGCAGGCGCTCAACGGCTTGTCGATACTCGATTACATGCTCTCTGCGGCGCGCAAAGACATTGATGCCACCCGCACGGGCGTGCACGGAGGCTCGGGCGGAGGTTCACAGGTGGTGTTGCTCACGGCGCTCGACGATCGCTTCACCGCAGCGGCTCCGGTGGTGAGTCTGGCCTCACATTTCGACGGCGGCTGTCCGTGCGAAAGCGGCATGCCCATCCAACTGGCCGGCGGCGGAACCTGCAACCCCGAAATCCTGGCTATGTTTGCTCCCAAACCCCTGTTGGTGGTCAGCGACGGGGGAGACTGGACTGCCTCGGTGCCCACGCTCGAGTTTCCCTACCTGCAAACCATCTACGACTATTTTGGAGCGAAGAATCAGGTCTCGAACGTGCACCTTCCCGGCGAACGACACGATTTTGGCCCCAACAAGCGTCAAGCGGTCTACGACTTCTTTGCCCGGGTGTTTGCGCTGGACAAATCAAAGCTCGACGAGGCGAAAGTGACGGTAGAGCCGCGCGAAGCGCTCTTTAGCTTCGGTGCCAAGGGCGAACTGCTTCCCTCCAATGCGCTGAAAGCCGAACAGGTGGCCGCCTACTTTGAAAAGGGACGTTTCCGCGACATGCTCTCGGATATCGGCTTGCAAAAAAAGGCGGCCGAGTGGGTGGCCTCGCTTCAGCTATCCCAGAAGGACAAGGAAGCCTACGCCACCACACTCGTCTATAATCACCTGCGTGCCGTGCGCGATTGGCACAATGCACATCCCTACACCACCATTCCCGAAGGTATCAATCCGGCCACCGGCAATGCACTGAGCAAACTCGACCGCGAAATGATTGCCGACTCGGCCATGCCCAAAGAGGTGCACGAAAAACTGATGAACGGCCTGCGCAAGCTGCTCACCGAAGCACAAGTGGAAGCAATTCTGGACAAATACACCGTGGGCAAGGTAGATTTCACCCTGCGGGGCTACCAAGCCATCGTGCCCGACCTGACCGAGAAGGAGACGGCCGAGATTCTCAAGAACCTGCGGCAAGCCCGCGAGATAGCCATCGACTACAAGAGTATGAAGCAGATTTCGGCCATCTTCGAGATCTACAAGACCAAGTGCGAGCAATACTTCAACAACAACGGCCGCAACTGGCGGCAGCTGTTCAAAGCCTACGTCGACAAGCGCAATGCCGAAAAACGGAAGGCTAAGGAGGCACAAAACAAGAAGTAAACAGCCTCTCCACCAGCAGTCCTACACTAAGCGCCCCTGCAAGCCAACGGTTTGCAGGGGCGTATGGTGTTGGTGAGTCTCCCCGGGCACAGACGAGGCGTCGTTCGGGGCGGCGAGGTTTCCACTGCGCTCCGGAAGGGGGAAGCGCACACAGAGGTGTTGCGGGTGTTAGAAGTAGTTCGTCTCTTCGCCCAGGATGTCCGAAAGCAGCAAGTTGGCCAGTCGACTGGTGCCCAGGCGGAACAGATCGCGGTCAAGCCACTCCTGTCCCAGTATTTCCTTGACGATGGTGTAGTAGTGAATGGCATCACCGACGCTGTTTAGTCCGCCGGCCGGTTTGAAGCCCACGCGGATGCCGGTCTGCTCGTAATAGTCGCGAATGGCCTGGCACATCACATAGGCCGCTTCGGGCGTGGCTGCAGGTTGCATCTTTCCGGTGGAAGTTTTGATGAAATCGGCACCCGAATACATGGCCAGAAGGGAGGCTGTCCGGATCTGTCCGGCCGAACCGAGCGCACCGGTTTCGAGAATCACCTTGAGATGTGCCTCTTTGCAACACTCCTTCAGTTCTTGTATCTCGTCGCACACCGATTCGTAGTCACCGGCCAGAAGCCTTCCCACCGATAGCACGATGTCTATTTCGTCGGCACCGTCGGCCAGCGCCAGGGCTGTTTCGGCAATCTTCACCTCGGTGAAGGTTTGCGACGAGGGAAAGCCGGCCGAAACGCAGGCAATGTGCACGGCCTCCACCTCAAGGGTGTCGCGTACCACTTCGGCAAAGTTGGGGTAGACGCAGAGGGCGGCTACGTGGGGCAGATCGGGATAGTCGCTGTCGAAGTCGTTGACGCGACGGGTAAAGTGGAGGATGTGCTCGTCGTTGTCGGTGGTGTTCAACGAGGTGAGGTCGATGCAGCCGAAGAGGAGCTTCTTCACTTCGAGGGTGTGGTTGGCCGCGGCTTTGTCTGCCAGCAAACGGGCTACGGTAACCGCTACTTCCGCATCGGCGGGAGCAGGTGAATAGCGCTCCAGGGCGGCGGCGTACTTGTTGGGGGTCAACGCCGGAGTGTGGGCGTGGTGAGGATGTGCGGGATGTTCCATGTGATGGGTTTATAGCTTGGGGTTATGAAGATGTCGGGTACTGTCCCGACGGGTTTTCTTTTCGAGGGTTTGGCGGAAGGCATCGGTTAGGTCGACGCCCGTTTGATTGGCCAGACAGAGCAACATCCACAACACGTCGGCCAATTCTTCGGAGAGGTTGTCTTGTTCGCCTTCTTTAAAGGATTGGTCGCCGTAGCGGCGTGCCATTACGCGTGCCAGCTCGCCCACCTCTTCGGTGAGCACGGCCAGGTTGGTTAGTTCGCTGAAATAGCGCACGCCATAGCGGCGTATCCAGTCATCTACTTGTTGTTGGGCTTCTTGCAGGGTCATAAGGGGTTGCTTTGAGTGCGCAAAGATAACGTATTCAAAACTCTTTCTATACAAAAACAGAGGGTGTAACGGTTTTATTACTACTTTTGCCCGCAGTTAAACCCTTGGCATGGATACATTATCACGCATTAAATCACCCATCGCACATGAATTGGAGCAGTTTAAATCGCTGTTCGACGCTTCACTCGCTACATCCAACGAACTGCTGAATGATGTCATTGTCCACATTCGGCAGAGACAGGGCAAGATGATGCGTCCTATGTTGTTACTGCTCACCGCACGACTCTGCGGACAAAACAACGTAACGCCCGCCACCTTCTATGCCGCCGTTTCCCTCGAACTCTTGCACACGGCCAGTCTCATTCACGACGATGTGGTGGACGAAAGTGCCGAACGACGCGGACAACCTTCGGTGAACGCACTTTATAATAATAAGGTGGCCGTGTTGGTGGGTGACTACTTGTTGGCCACTTCGCTGGCGCAGGTGAGTCGTACCGGCAATCGTGCCATCGTCGAGGTGGTGTCGCGTCTGGGGCAAAGCCTTTCCGAAGGTGAACTCATCCAACTCTCGAACGTCAGCAAGGTACAATTCTCCGAAGCATCCTATTTCGAGGTTATCAGCAAGAAGACTGCTGCCCTGTTTACCGCTTGCACCGAGGTGGGCGCGCTTTCGGTGGGTGCCTCGCCCGAGCAAGTGGAGCTGGCTTGCCGCATAGGGCACAGCATCGGCCTCTGCTTTCAGATTCGCGACGACATCTTCGACTATTACAACGACCCGGGCATTGGCAAACCCACCGGCAACGACATGCTCGAGGGCAAGCTCACCCTTCCCGTGCTGCATGCGCTCAACGCCACGCCCGACGAAGCGGGCCGCACCCTTGCCCTGCGAGTGAAAGAGGGCAAGGCCACCTCCGGAGAGATCGCCACCCTCATGGCCTTTGCCAAGGCACACGGAGGCATCACTTACGCCGAGCAGGTGATGCGGCGCGAGCAACAAAAGGTGCAGCAACTGCTTGCTTCGTTGCCCGATACGGCTGTAAAAGAGGCGTTGTTGGAATATGTCAACTATGTGGTGGAGCGCGACAGATAAACCGCGCTAAGCTAAAACTGCAACCGCATCTGCAGCTGTAAATCCCCCTTCTTATTACTCTTTATCAACTCATCGCCCGACGAGATGGTTGATCGATTCTGATAGATGGTCTCTCCGAACTTGGCAATCAGCATGAGGTGTTTGCCCAAGTCGATACGTGTGTTTGCCGACAGGCGAAAACCCCGTCCGTAGTAGGAGGGCGACGAGAAGGTGTAGAGCAAACCGCGCTCCGACACGTAGAGGCGGGCATCGTAGTCGTCGGCACTGAAGTAGGTACCCTGAAGGCTTACTTGGAGAGGAAACGCAAAGTGATAGCTGCACAGTTGGGTACATTGGTACCCTTGGCTTGCTGCACTATCTTGCAGGTGGAAGTGGTTGTAGTCGAAGGTGGTGCGCAGCTCGAGGTGCGGAAGGCTGTAGCTAATCCGGTAACGCGCTTGGTGGTGATAGAGGGGATGAATCTCCGTGCCTCCCGTGCCCGTCACATCCCGTTCTTTGCGCTTGTAGCGGTAGGTTACATACATAGAGAGGGAAGAACTGGGCTTGTAGAGTGCCCTACACATCACGTCCACCCCTTGCGAGGGCTTGCTGATACGGTATTTCCACCACGGAAACGAGAAGAGGTCGGCCGAGGCGAAGAAACTCCAGCGTGCCGTCGGCGTAGCCTCGGCGGCCACATACCAGCCATTCTCGTTTTGCGGTGTGCTCCCTTCGCCGAACGAACGGGCAAACAGTGACCAGTAGTTGTGCGCATAGTAGCGGTGAATCAGCATCAACCGATACTCGGGCGACAGGTGATACTGCAATTGGTTGATGACGGCATAACCTTGGGTGCCCGCAGCCATCTCTCCCGATATGCTCATTCTCGTCCATCCGTATCGATAGTCGATGCCGACGTTGTAGAAGCGGTTGCCGTGGAGGTTGTACTTGGCATAGGTGCGCAAATTCGGCTCGTAGGGAATGTTCATGAAGTAGTAGAGGGCGGTAGCCCCCACGTGCAAAGAGGAGTGTTCATACGTGAGGTTGCCTCCAACCACCTGCATACTGAAGGCATTCGCCTTCTCCGCCTCCGCCTGGGAGCGATGCAGACCACTCTTGTAGATGGAGGTGAGTGTGTCGTTCTTGACCGTGCCGTCCATCTTGCGATAGGAATAGAAGGCACTAAGTAGCAGCGTGTGGGTGAGTTGCAGCGTAGCGGCCGCTCCCCGTAGGTAGTTATACTCGTCGGTGGAGCTGTGTTTGTTGATGCCGCCACCTCGGTTGTCGGCCGTGGCAAGCGAATAGGTTTTTCCTAAGCGCAGGTTGTTGCTGATGACCAATCCTTGCCCGAAGCTGACGCGATAGTCTCCCAGTGCCACGGTTTTGAAAGGTCCCACATTATGCAACAGCAGGTGTGCCGAGTAATAATCATATCCCTTGCGGTTGTGCAACGCAAAGAGAGGTTCGCCAGCGTCTTTTTCGGCGGTAAGGCCGGCCTGTAACCTGTTCCCGTAGCGGAAGGAGTATTTCAGGGAGTGATAGAAGGGGGTACCGAGGTATTTCTTTCGGTATCCTTCGCGGCGGTAGAAAGGAACGTCCAATCGAGTCAACACCTGTTGCTTTCCATACTTGAAGAGGTTCTTCAGAGAGGGGAATCTCTTCTTTTCGGGAACCACTTCTGCGCAAACAAAAGGGCGCAACCGTTCGATGGTTTGTTTGTCCATCTCCGCCACTAATTGCAGTTCGTAGATGGTCTGCATGGGGCCGTGCAGGTAGACGTAGGCCAGGATGTTCTCAATCTGCAAGTCAGAAAGAAAGGGGAACTGCTCTAAGTCGCTGCGGGTGGCGATGTTGAGGTTGAGGGGTTGTTGCAGGCGCTGTGCAAGTTCTTCGAGTTCCTCTTCCCAATTAGGTTCTTCGTCGTCGGTGGAGAGTTGCTCAAGCGTCTCGTCCAACAGGGAGTTTTCGTTTTGTTGAGCAAGGAGAGGGTGGGCAATAGCCAGTAGCAAGAGTGTGGGGAACACCCTTTGATAGAATAGTCTGTGAAGCATGAGGGTTAGTTTTTAAAGATGATAGGTAGTCCAAGTTAGTACAAAATCGGGATGTAGTTGGTAGTGGATGAGGAGCCGCCGATGCGCCGGTGTTCGATACTCTTCGGCGGGGAAAGAGCCTTCGGGTGCGGGAATGAAGGGGAAGATGCGCAGATGCTGTTTGAAATCAACCTCCGGCGTGTTGAGGCACTTGAAGAGGGTCTCTTTGGCCGACCAATGCAGCAGGAGCGACCAGGTGTCGGTTCCAAGATAGGAGTGAATCGGTTCGTCCTCGCGCATATAACGGGGCGCTATCCGGTGGACGCGTTCGCCGGTTTGTTCAATGTCGATGCCGGTTTCGTCTCCCGAGTGGCCGATAAGTAGTGCCGCATATCCCATGGTGTGTGAGATGCTGATGGGAACTGTGCTCTCTTTCAGGTAGGGTTTTCCGTTGGGTAGATGGGTAATCTCCGCTTCGCTCGATGAGTTATTGAGCAGCAGGCGGAGCAGTATGCGTGTGGCCAACCATTCGCGGCGGCGTTGCGTGGCGGCAAAACGGGTGATTTCTTGTCGGTATCGTTCTTGATGGGGAAGGAGCAGGTTGAGCAGTTCGTCGACACTCTCGTCTGTTTTCCAAACAGCCAGTGAACAGTCGGGAAGGGTATGTTGGAAGAGGAGGGGCATGGCTAATCTTTGTCATTCGGTTGTTGGTCTACATCGGAAAGGGTCACCTTCACCTTGAGGATGCGCCTCTTGTCCATCTCCAGCACTTCAAATTCGTAATTCCGATAGGATACTTTCTCGTGCAGGGTGGGAAATTCGCCTTTCAGTTCCAGCAACAGGCCGGCCAGCGTGTCGGCATCACCGGCCACTTCGTCGAAACTCTCTTCGTCGGTCTTGGTAATTTTGTAGAAGTCGGTAAGTTGGGTTTTGGCCTCGAAGACCCACGTGTGGTCGTTCAGTAGGATGTAGGTGTGTTCTTCGTCGTCGTATTCGTCGTGTATTTCACCGACGATTTCTTCGATGATGTCTTCCATGGTGATGATGCCGGAGGTTCCTCCGAATTCGTCCACCACCACGGCGATGTGTATCTTGTTGGCCTGAAACTCGCGCAGGAGGTCGTCGATCATCTTTGTCTCGGGAACGAAATAGGCTGGTCGGATGAGCGACTGCCACCGGAAGTTATCGCCTTTGTTCAGATGAGGCAGCAGGTCTTTAATGTAGAGGATGCCTTTGATGTTGTCTTGCGTTTCGGAATAGATGGGGATGCGCGAATAGGCGTTGTCGACCACGCATTGGAGTACATCTTTAAAAGAGGTGCGCACATCCAGGTCTACCATATCCAAGCGGGAGGTCATCACCTCCTTGGCAGTTTCTGCTCCGAAGCGGATGATGCCCTCGAGGATGTTATTTTCTTCCGAAAGTTCCGCTTTGTCGGTCAGTTCGAGGGCTTGCGACAGCTCGTCGACCGAGATGTTTCGGTTTTTGCGTGCCACGTGTTTGTTCAAGAACGAAGTGGAACGTACCAACATCGATGCAAAAGGATAGAACACGGAGCGGAACATGGTAACGCCGGGCGCTGCCAAGCGGCAGAATCTCAATACATTTTGTGCCGAATAGATTTTGGGCATAATCTCTCCGAACAGCAGCAGCAGAAAGGTGAGGATGACTGTAAGCACCAGAAACTCGGCAAGCGGTGAATGGAACTCAAACACATCCATGAAGAAGTAGTTGCAGAGCATAATGACCGTCACGTTCACAAAGTTGTTGGTGATGAGCAACGTGGCCAGCAAGCGTTCGGTGTTATCCATCAACGAAGCTATTTTCGCATCTGAAGGATGCTTCTTTTCGCTGATGTTACTCAAATCGGTGGGAGAGAGCGAGAAGAAGGCAATCTCCGAAGCGGATGTAAAGCCGGAAACAAGCAACAGCAATCCGGCCAAGACAATGGCAATGATAGAAGAAAGTTCAGGAACTCGCAGGGAGATGTTTCCGTCAAAGAAAGATGCCAGCAGGCATAAATAGGCGTCAGGGTCCAAATGAGTGGGTATTAGTTTAACAATTTAGAGCGGTGTACTGCTTGCGGTGGAGTCTGGTGCGGGCGAGGACGAAGAGGCTTTGGGTGAAAGCATCTCCATGGTGTCGACAAAAATCTCGGTTACATAGCGGGTGGCTCCCGATGCGTCGTCGTAGGAGCGGGTGCGAATCTTCCCTTCCACGTAGAGTTTATCGCCTTTGTGCACATATTGATCGGAGATTTCGGCCAGCCGGTTACGCAACACCAAGTTGTGCCACTCGGTGCGTTCGGGCACCTGCGTGCCGTTTTGCAAGGTGTATGCCTTGTCGGTGGTAGCCAAGGGAAACATAGAGACAACGCCTCCATTATCGTAATAAGTCATTTTGGGGTCTCGACCAACATTTCCGACGAGAATTACTTTGTTTATCGACATAGCTTTTTCTATTGTTTTTACGGCACCAAAATTACAGAGAATAGTTACACAAAGCAAAAAATGCCTTCATTTTCACAGATATTTTTCCAAGAATGCTTCTGTGAGTCTCGAAACGGCGTAGTTTTTCAGTGCGCCGATGCTTACTCTTTGATACGACGAAAAGGAACTGCTTCCTTCCGTCAGCATTAGTGTATAGAAATTGGCATAGATGATGCGGTGAGAGAGCACGTGTTTCACTCCCCGGCACACCAACCGAAGCGTGCTCAGTTCTGTTTCCGATGCCAACGAATGCAACAGGGGGAGTTTGCGGAAATCCTCCTCGGACAACTTGTCGGGCGTTTCGATTAAGGGCAATTCAAACAGATTCTTCCAAATATCATTAGCCGTTCGCTTATGGATAAAAGTATCTTCTTTGTCGCGAACATAGAGGTAATTAAAATAGCGATTACTGGTTTTGGTGCGGTGCTGTTTTACGGGAAGTTGTGCGATGGTTTTTTCGTAGCGGGCTGCGCAGCTTTCGTTTAGCGGACAGCGGGTACAATCGGGCAATTGGGGGGTACATTGCAACGCCCCGAAATCCATAATTGCTTGGTTGTAGGTGGCCGGTTGCGTTTTGTCCATCATCTCTGCGGCCAGCGCGGCAAATTGCTTTTTGCCTTCGCCGGTGTCGATGGGAGTGTGAATGCCGAAATAGCGCGCCAACACTCGATATACGTTACCGTCCACCACAGCGTAGGGCATGTTGTAGGCAAACGAACAGATAGCTGCGGCGGTATATTCACCCACTCCTTTGAGACGACGAACCTTTTCGTATGTGCGCGGAAAGGACCCATTCATGCTACGAGCCGCCTCGTGCAAGTTGCGGGCGCGCGAATAATATCCCAATCCTTGCCAATAGGTCATCACCTCATCCTGGGAGGCGGCAGCCAGCGATGCCACGTCGGGAAAACGATGCACGAAACGCACGAAATAGTCGAATCCCTGTGCCACGCGCGTTTGCTGAAGAATGATTTCGGAAATCCAAATAAGATAGGGATCGTTGATGTCGCGCCACGGAAGTTCCCGTTTGTTTGCGGCATACCAGTTTAACAAGGAGGTGGTGAAACGATTCATTGTCTCAGGGGTCGTTTTATGTAGATTGGTAAATTGTAGCGCTGCAAAAGTACGCTATTTCTTTTTCCTTCGTGTGAACAAAAAGAGGGTTTTCCAAAATAGTAAGCGATATATTTTTGTGTAATCTCAAAAAGCTATATATTTGCAGTCCAAAATTTTAGGTAATCTCAAGAACATAATTATTAGTAATATGACTAAAGCGGATATTGTAAACGAAATTGCGAAAAACACCGGTATAGATAAAATAACGGTGGCAACAACAGTAGAGGCATTTATGGATTCGGTGATGGCGTCTTTAGCCAAAGACGAGAATGTTTATCTGCGAGGCTTTGGCAGCTTTGTAGCGAAGACGCGCGCACAGAAAACAGCCCGCAACATCTCCCGCAATACCACCATCATCATTCCCGAACACACAATTCCCGCATTTAAACCGGCCAAGACTTTCATGGCGGTGATGAAGAAATAGTTTACATTATTATATTATCAACCATTTAAATTTTTAAGCAATGCCCAGTGGTAAAAAGAAAAAGAGACATAAAATGTCTACGCATAAGCGTAAAAAGAGACTAAGAAAAAACAGACATAAAAGCAAGAAATAATTGTTAGTCTGAAAACGTAGCAAGGGAACAAGGAACTTCATTGTTCCCTTGTTTTGTGCATAAACATCACCTTAAACGTATCCCAAAGTAGTGACCAGCGAACTTGTAGTAGACGTACAGCCCAAAGAAGTTTCCATCGCTTTGCTCGAAGATAAGAGCTTGGTGGAACTGCAGAGCGAAGGAAGAAATATCTCCTTTGCCGTGGGCAACGTGTATTTAGGACGCATCAGAAAACTGATGCCCGGACTAAATGCCTGTTTCGTGGATGTGGGTTACGAGAAAGATGCTTTTCTTCATTATTTGGACTTAGGTCCGCAATTCAACTCGTTAGAGAAATTCGTCAAGCAAGCACTCAGCGACAAAAAGAAACGTCCCTCCATTACCAAAGCCTCTATCCTGCCCGATTTAGACAAAACCGGCACCGTTGCCGACACCATCAAGGTAGGGCAAGAGGTGGTTGTGCAAATCATTAAAGAACCTATCTCCACCAAAGGTCCCCGCCTGACTTCCGAAATATCGTTTGCCGGAAGATATCTGGTACTGGTGCCTTTCAACGATAAGGTTTCGGTTTCCAACAAAATCAAGTCGAGCGAAGAGCGTGCACGCCTCAAGCAATTGCTCATGAGCATCAAACCCAAGAACTGCGGTGTCATTGTACGCACCGTGGCCGAAGGAAAGCGCGTGGCCGAACTCGACGGTGAACTCAAAGTGTTGGTAAAACATTGGGAAGATGCCATCGTGAAGATACAACGGGCAACCAAGTATCCCACGCTGGTTTTCGAAGAGACCAGCCGCGCCGTAGGATTGTTGCGCGACCTTTTCAATCCCTCGTTCGAAAACATCTACGTCAACAACGAAGCCGTATTCCACGAGATCAAGGATTACGTCAGCCTCATTGCCCCCGAACGGGCAAGCATCGTTAAGCTGTACAAAGGCACGCTTCCTATTTATGACAACTTTGGTATCACCAAACAAGTTAAATCCTCGTTCGGCAAAACCATTTCGTACAAGAGTGGAGCTTACCTGATTATTGAGCATACCGAGGCGCTTCACGTCGTCGACGTGAACAGCGGCAACCGCACCAAGAATGCCAACGGACAGGAAGCCAACGCACTCGAAGTCAATTTGGGAGCCGCCGACGAACTTGCACGCCAACTCAGGCTCCGTGATATGGGAGGTATCATTGTGGTAGATTTTATCGACATGAATCAGGTTGAGAATCGCCAGAAGCTCTACGAACGCATGTGCAAAAACATGCAGAAAGACCGTGCGCGACACAACATCCTTCCGCTCAGTAAGTTCGGATTGATGCAGATTACCCGTCAGCGCGTGCGGCCGGCCATGGATGTCAATACCATGGAAGTATGCCCCACCTGTTTTGGAAAAGGCAAAATCAAGTCGTCGATACTCTTTACCGATACCCTCGAAAGCAAAATCGACTATCTGACGAACAAGTTGAAGATAAAGAAATTCTCGTTACACATCCATCCCTACATTGCCGCCTACATCAATCAGGGCGTATTCTCCCTGAAGCGGCAATGGCAGCTGAAGTATGGTTTTGGTATCAAAGTAGTCCCCAATCAAAAACTGGGGTTCCTGCAATATATCTTCTACGACCCGCACGGCGAAGAGATAGATATGAAAGAAGAGATCGAAATCAAGCAAAGCTAAGACGGAGCATCCCCTGCTCCCGAACAAATAAAAGGCTGCATCCGGTATTTCCGGCGCAGCCTTTTTAATTTCGCTTTTTCGCTTGCCATCTTCAACTCCAACCCCTACTTTTGCGTCATGATTTCCATGCGCCATACGCTGTTGTTCCTCGCATTCCTCGGATTGTCCGCGGGTTTGGTGCAGGGGCAAACCTTCACCAAAGAGGGCTTCCCCATCCGCCGCGTGGTCGACGGGGGCGATACCATTGAGCAGGTGACGCTTCCGGCGGTCTACATCTTCAAGCCGCTGGTTTTTACCGATCGGCGGCAGCAGCGCGCCTATACCAAATTAGTGCGCGACGTCAAGAAAGTGCTTCCCATTGCCCGCGAAGTGAACCGCGCCATCATCGAGACCTATGAATACCTGATGACCCTGCCCACCGAGAAAGAGCGGCAAGCACACCTCAAACGCGTAGAAAAAGGAATCAAGAAACAATACCTTCCCGTGATGAAGCGCCTCACCTTTTCGCAAGGCAAACTGCTCATCAAGCTCATCGACCGGCAAAGCCACCAAACCTCCTACGAAATTGTGAAAGCCTTTTTAGGTTCGTTCCGAGCCGGTTTTTATCAAGCCTTTGCCGCGCTGTTTGGCGCCAGTTTGAAGAAAGAGTATCAACCCGAGGGTGCCGACCGCCTCGTCGAACGCGTGGTGTTATTGGTGCAAAGCGGGCAACTATAATAGTTCCATCCTATGAATTCATTCTCCACAACAAACAGCTACATTGCGCTGAATCATTTACGCATGCGCGCCTTCCACGGCGTCTACGAAGAAGAGCGGCGGCAGGGCAACGATTTTATCGTCGATGTGCGCCTGAAAGTCGACCTCACCCGTGCCGTCGCCTCCGACACGGTCTCCGACACGGTTGATTATGCCGCGGTGTGTCAATTGGTAAAAGCCGAAATGGAAATCCCCTCCGCGCTGCTCGAACACGTAGCCGGACGCATCGCCCGGCGCATCGCCTCCTCCTTCCCCACGGTGGAGGAGATTTTTCTCCGTATCTCGAAATGCCGCCCGCCGATGAGTGCGGACGTAGAGAGTGCCTCCGTGGAGCTAATCATAACTACCTAAAAAACAGGCACCCCCGCAAACCAATGTTTGCAGGGGCGCATTCTTTTCACGACACAGACGACTCACCCGGTAGGTTCCTCGTGCCCGTCATCGTCGCCGTTACCGCTGTCGCCGGGCGTGTCCGCTTCCGAGGGAGCATGCTTCCCTTTTAGGTGGAGTGCCTGGCGTTGATAATGCAGAATCTTTTGATTTGCCAGTATAAAAAGAGATGGGTTTCCTTTTATTTGGGAAAGAAATGCCTGTTTCTTTCCAGGAATTTAGGAAAGGATCTTTAAAGTGGTGCCTGCCTGGAAATGGTTATTGATGTGAGATGGTGCGGTATAATTATAATTCTTGTATGGTTCCTAATTCCAATTTTTTTGCATAGATCAGTGGGGCTACCAGAATGAGTATTGAGAGAATGAAATAAAATAAAGCCATAATGAGTAGTTCATTTTTTCAATTTTTTTTCTGTCGAGCGATCCTCTCAATTATCTTTTCACCTCGACCTTTCTTATCATAACGGGAATAGTTGAATAAAAAAGGTATTATTGCAGGAGAGAATGCAATGTATTCAGGCATATCGAAAAGCATATTTATACCAAGAAAAATGGATACTATATTACAGATACCTATTATAACGAAAGACTGCATACCGGACAACATACTATAAGCGCTTCCAAGTGCGTAGCCTTCCAGGATTGGCCCTGTAATGATAGGATAGCTCATTTTTATCTGTAGATAGTAAAGGCCAACATATATTTTATCGAAAAGTCGTAGTATGATCATAACCTATTTTTTTAATAGTAACGATGCATGGGGCAACATGCTCCAGTTATTCTTTATACATAGAATTGAGCCATCATAATGAGTATAGATGAAACGTAAAAAGCGATGGCTATGATGATAAGTTTCTTCTCACCATTTCTTTTTCTTACTTTCTTGATGATTTTTTCTCCCTTAGAATCTTTGTCATAACGGAAATAATTGAATGTAAAAGGAATTATTGCTGGAATGTATGATATATAATTAGACATATCGAATAATACACCAATACCAAGCAAGGTGGATACTATATTGCAGAGGCTCGTTACAATGAAGAATTGCATGCCGGACAATATACCATAAGTACTTCCAATCGCATAGCCTTCTAAAACGGGTCCTGTAATGATGGGATAACTCATTCTTATCTGTAAGCAATAAATGGCAACATATATTTTATCGAAGAATCTTAATATCATCCTAATCTCTATTTTTTGAAAAAGTAACGATGCATTGGGCCATACTCTTGTCCCATCTTCGCCCAGAAACCAGCCCAAGCACCATAGGGACCCATCATAGAGATGATGCCAATAGTCAAATCTACAGTTGCAGTTGCGTTGTCTATGCGTCCTTCCCGTCGATCATTCAAAGTCGTCGCGATGCCATATATACCCAATACAGATGACACTCTTCCTAATCGATTAGCCCATTTCTTAGCAAACTGATATTTCCCACCCGTATATTGGTTTCCTCCCCAACTCGTACTATACCTTTTCCCATTCTTACCTAACCAAGAACCTGTTGTTTCCGAGTACATCACTTCTTTGGCTGTGGAAGTTCCCCAGCTGGTATAATCCTGCCAGTCGAAACCTTGTTTGGGATTATTTTTCCTACTCCAGTCATCAAGCGACCTTTGCAATGCCTGATATTGTGATTCAGTATATTCATGTTCTTCTTTTTTTCCAAAAGTCAATGTGATGCCAGTACCCAATCCGAGTCCACTTCCTATAGTTAAAACGACATAGCTACCAGCAGCAGCTGTAATATTATTGAATGTAAATAGAGTTATGGGATTTGATAATCCTAAACCAAATTTCAATGGGGCACCAGCTGCCCACATTCCGCCAATAGTCCAGCCAGCCAAACCACCCACAGCGCCTCCAATTAAAGCCCCCTTCCACCAATCACTACTCCATTTCTTAGGATTAAGCGATTTACTTTTTAGGGACGCACCAATATAAGCACCGATTAAGGCTCCGCCTATAATAAACCAGAATTCTCCGTTCTGGTCAACATAAACTAATGGATTATTCATGCAATAGGCATACCGATTGAAACTTTGTGTGTTCCAAAACTCTTGCACGTATGGATCGGGACTTAAAAACCTACCCAATGCAGGGTCGTACAGACGGGCATTCATATTTATCAATCCAAATTGCGGCAGATGTTCGTGTCCGGTAAATCCTCTACCAAGGAAAAGAGTCGGCTGATAATCGGTGCCAAAGATATCTAAATTATCGGCTTCGCGCAATCTGCCCCATGCATCATAGCTTGATTCTTGAATGAGTGTACCTGTGGAACTATAGACATGCGTAATACTGCCCAAGTGATCACGACAAATTTCATACGGCATCCACGATTGGCTTTGTTGCTTGACGAGCACTACCGGAGAGGAGTAATAACCACCCATTAAGTAGAGGCGGGAAGTAGTGTTATTTTTCTCATAACAACCACCTAAATAGTAGGTTGTATTTTCAATACTACCATTATGTGCCATTTGCATGCTCACCCGTTCGCCGGAGGCATTGTAAGTGAACGTAGCGATATATCCATTTTCACTAATTACGGCAGGGCGTTGGAAAGAGGTATAGGTTATGTTCTGATCACGTTTCGCAACCCTACTGTTTGGAGAGGTTAAATCGGTGATTGCATAAGGTTTCTGCGTATGTGCATAGGCCATATCTCCCGTCTTGGGCATTTGGATAATATTGCCTTTGGCATCGTATTGGCAAAGATTACTATTAGATATATATCCGTTTGCCACCAAACGATTTAGATTGTCATAGGTAAAATGCTCCGTATTACCATTGCTGTAACGGGTTTGTAAATTACCTGTTAAGGCATTGAATTGACAGGTAAAATGTTGTTTTACGGTTCCTTGAGGCGTTTTAGCGTCCCGAAACGTAGGCAAGCCATAGCTGTCATAGCCATAAGTGCGTACCAAGCTGTTGGTTGTTACTCTGGTAGGTTGACCCAATTCGTTCTCTTCGGTTAGTTCCCACAAGGGTTGCTGTTCGGCAATTGATCTTCCAAACTTTCGACAGCTCAAATGTCCGTGGGTATAGTACATATATTCAGAGGTAATTAGACCTTCTGCAGAGGAACTGTAATCTATGCGGGATAACATACCATCCGTATTGTATACATAGGCCTGCTGAAACCACACGTTGCCGGGAGCAACTTCTTTTAATGTTGCCGGACGTCCCAATGCATCATAGGTAGCATGCGTAGAGGTACCGTTGGTTGATGTTTCACTGGCTATTTGTCTGGTGGTTGAATCATACGTATATGTTGTTGAAAATTCTTTTGTTGTTTTGGATGTAGGGCGGCCATACACATCATAAACCATACGCACTGTATTACCATTTGCATCAGTTTGTGCAGTTGTACGAATGCCTGCTACCGAATAGCCATCACTATAGGTAGTACGTCCGGCACTTGGGTCATTAATGGCTATTCGTTGTCCGAAAATATCATATTCAAACGTAGTTGTAATCTCTTGGGAGTCACTGATGAGTGTAGTAGCTTCTAATTGTCTGTCGGCGCGATAGGTGTAGTTGATGGTTCCACCCGGATCCGATACCGAAGTAGTTTGTCCGCGACTATTATAGGTGTGAGTACTACTTATTCCATTGTTCACAATGATTTCACTCATGCCCGAATAGCTATGGGTGGTTGTTTTTCCGGAAGGCTCTGTTAATGATAACGGACGGTCGTGATTATCATAGCTATATTCATTCCATAGTGTAGCCGACGTACTTTTGAAAGGAAGAGACTCTTTCCATAGTCGTCCACCTGCATCATAAAGCATGTCTACATGTTGCCAACTACCATCAAAGCATTGATTACTAACACGTACCTCGCGACCGGCTGTATCATAATAGGTGCGTTTGGCCGGATTTCCGGTGGCGCGCTGTGTTATACAATACAATCCTACCGAATTATCCCAATCACATAAGATACTGTCTCTCCTGTTATCGGGATAGGCAACAGCAATCTGACGTCCCCATTCATCGAAAGTATAGGTAGTTGTCCCCCCTAAATAGTCGGTGACTTGTGTCGGATTCCCATATTTGTTATAACCGGCATATTGAGTAGTGCGACCCAATTCATCTGTTTGTGTAAGCATGCGTCCCTTGTTGTCATAGGTATAGCTCTTTTCCAGCATGAATGGCTCCTCGCCCCAACCAAGACCAGTATTATACAACTGTCCTGTTTGCTCAGAAACCAAGAGGCTATTATCGTCATATTCCCATTTCTTTATCTCTGTAAAATTGTCGAGTAATACCTCTTTAATTCGTTTTTTAGGTTGATAGTTAGATGTATATTCTATAGTTTCTTTTGTACCTTGTTCATTACCATATTCAGCCAAAAAATCTTCAGCCTCAGATTGCATCGGCACTCCGAGAAGATAAAGAGAAGAATTTATTGTATTTCGGATACTTGAAGATTGAGTAGACTGTGCAATATGAGAATCTGTATGATCTCCCCAAGTAATAATCTTATTCGAAACAGTGTAGTATTGATCATATCCATAATCCGTGCGAATAGTGTCTGCACGTAGTTTATCTATCTCAATAGAAGACAATACTCTTGGATTAACGAATAAGCCCGATTGGTTGGAACGGTAAGTATAGGTAATAGTTTGAGCCGGAGCATCTATGCGAGTGGTTACGCCAAACAGTTCCGGATTGTACCCTACAACCGTCTGCATTACACCCAAACGATAATCCGTTGTTTTTACTTCTTCAAATCCGCAAAAGCCATATCCATTTAAATGAGCCACAGCGCCATAATAACGATATCCTTCATCAATCAATTTCGTCGAACCGGTTTGAACAACGTTGTATTGAAGCAAATTCAGCGGCATTATAATAGATGTATAAGGATATTGGCGAGCAACCGTTCCAATAGAATAATCAGACATAGAAGTTAATGTGCTATAGCTGTTACTATGAAGCAACCCATGGCTATCTGTCATTCTGGTTAAACTGCGATTCAAACCCTCATTACGATTCCAGCTATAAGTAATTACTTGTGGCCCTTCCACGGTCACCCATTGACTTGTACCTGCCCAATGGGTTTCATTAAATGGCGTAAGGTCAAGATGAGGAGCAGATGTATAAGTGTCGGTTGGCATAGAAGAAAAATATCCTTTGTTGTTTAAAAAAATATCTATTGTTCCACTATGTGCAATTATCATATCCTGTAAGCCATCTCCATTGAGGTCTTGAAACAAGCAGTTTCTAATTTTGTAGTTATAAATAATGGGAATTGTCGTTGATTGAAAACCTCCTTTTCCGTCAGATAAGTAGAACATCCAATCTGTACTACTATCCTCTTCTATTATATCTTCGCCCATTGTTTCATTTTCCATAAATACATTATCACAGGTGTTGCATTTATATATATGTGTCATGCCAGGAAACATAATCCCGCCATAATCACCTGCCGTACCACCCGGCGCGAAACCTTCCCAATACTCATATTCGGGATCACTCGGAAATAATTCATAATAGTGTTCGTGCCCACATCTATCCCCATAAACGAGTTTCGGTCTTGTCATTGCCTGAGGAGGAGGTATTATCAAGTCTGAATAGCCATCACCATTGATATCGGCAATAGATATTTTTTTTTCTTTCATAGAGGTGTTTGTAAATGCTTTGATAAAACCATTGTTCGCATAGGTATATACCTCTAAGCCGTTCTCTGATATTCTCAATATGTCAGCTTTTCCATCGCCATTGTAGTCAAATGTGCGTATTTGATCATTTTCACTAAAACGAGATAGTTGGCTATTACTACTTTGTTCTCTAATCAGTGTTTTTGTCTCTAAGTTGATTAATGCAAAATAGGACGTACATGTTTCATTGTTGTCAGGTCTTTTGTCATGAGATATAGTAAGCATCTCTATTTTCCCGTTGCCGGTGAAATCTCCAAATAGATAAAAACGTGGCATGGGACTGGTGCGTTCCCTACCTTGTACTATGCCTTCTATCAATATATCACCCGTAGAAGGTGAAAACATACCATTATTATAGGTGTATGTGGTTAATGAGAGTTTTGTTTTAGTATTTTGCACGCTAAAATTTACTTTCAACAACTCATCTACATTGTCTCCATTAATGTCAACTGCTGTCAGCAACTGAAATCCGGCTCCGGTTTGAATGATTCGTGGAGTATGAT
Organism: Prevotellaceae bacterium; assembly: GCA_031262785.1. Classification (GTDB taxonomy): domain Bacteria; phylum Bacteroidota; class Bacteroidia; order Bacteroidales; family Bacteroidaceae; genus Bacteroides. The sequence goes on along the minus strand of JAISHB010000123.1, from coordinate 2,986 downwards.
ATCCATTCCCCAAACGAGGAGCAATTAGCAAATCTTGATCATCAGGATAACCACTTCCATACAGCGCTTCTCCGGTTCTTGTGTTATAGTGCGTTACAGTATAAATTGGAAAGACTGGATATACGATTAGTCCATCATTATAATCGTCACGTTGGAATCGACCTCTATTATAAACAAAATCCCAATTGTATTGACTACCTTGAAAATAGCTACTCAATATCTGAGAATACCCTTGGACAATGTTGTCACTACCCATATCGGTTGGTCCATAAGCGAAACTAAGCGGATTCATAAAAGAAGTTCCAACGGAGCAGTCTAATTGTGTCAACAGGTTGACACCCTGTAATGTGTAAGAGAGTGTATAGGTGCGCAACTCTTCCCCTCCATAATAAGATATAATTCGTTTCAGCTTCTTGTTGCTAAGAACTTTTATACCGGCTATGTACATTTCCGGAACGTCATCACGATTCTCATATTCAAAATCGATATGTGCAGTGTGAGTGATTGCATTTCTTCCTCCATAGTTTATTCGGGAAAGCAGATAGTTATTTGTTGCGGTTGTCCATGTGTATTCATAGTCTGTACGATATCCCTGTAAATCGGTATAATTAGTAATCGGATACGCATAGACAGAAGAAATATCCATACCTCCTGAGGGATATCCGAAAGTGGCCGTTGCACCATTGGGATATTTAACGGTAAAATGGGTGACAATAGAATTGTTGTTGACGTAAGGACGTACCAAAATCTGTCCCTGAAATGTTTCAAGCGTATAATTGGAGAGCTTATTCGATGCTACTAAACGAACGCCATCCAATGTAAACACCTGATTGTTCTTTCCTGCAACAGCCCCTTCCACTGTACCATCGAAAGCAATGCATTTATTAGCAAGTGTGATAGCCGAATTTCCAGCTAACCCCCATCCCATACCGGCAATACCATTCCCTCCCTGACTATTGTAGTTTAACGACACCTGTGGAGTAGCGCCGTTAACTTTTGCCGTATATATGGGAACTGTGTAGGTTTTCCCACCATTAGGTGTATGTCCATATTCATAGGGTATTACTCCTATGCATTTTGTTTGATCGATGCTTGAAGGAAGTGTACCGATAGAAAGTAAGGATATGGGGGAAGGTTGGACATTATCCTCTTCGGTTGATGCATTATCCGATGCTGGTACAATTTCACCAAAATCGTACGTATCTCTTAAATAATAGATAATGGTATCTCCATCGGCTGTTACAGCAATGGAATCGGTGGTTACTTGTGCAAAACTTATGGTTGATATCATACAGATAACCATTGTGTAGCACATCCGCTCATATAAATTATTGTGTTTCATGATTCGTGTTTTTATAGGTTATTCTTTAATTATTTTCCAGCTACTAACTTCTGCTCCTATCTTTAACTGTAGAATATACACTCCTTTAGTATATGCACTAAGATCCAGTAGGGTGCTATTGGATGTAATTGCAGTTTGGAGAATCAATGTTCCGCTAATAGAATAGACATTTGCTTGTCCGGCAATTGTTTCCAATCCAGAGACAAGAATTTCTAATCTACCCTTGGTTGGATTCGGATAGATTTTTAGCTTGCATGTTTGCATTTCATCCCGATAAGGCTCTTGCATCTCTTCTGTTGCAGGCAAGAGGCGAGTGGATGATAGTACGATTTCTCGGTTGATACGATTTCCGGCATTGTCATAGACGTAACGGAGATGGCTTTGTGCACACACATAGACGGGCAAACAAAGCAGTACGAATGATAGTGTTTTGAGGTATTTCATATGTTGTACTAAATAAATCTATGCCGCAAAACTACGCGGCAGTCCCGAATAAATAGCAAGAACCAAGTACGCAATCGGTACGCAATTAGTACGCACAACGAAAAGTGCGCATTCATCGTTGCGTGGTGCGTGAACCGGATACTTTTTTAAAGGAAAGCTTGCATAAGTGAAAGATTTATAATTTCTTTGCGCAAACTAATCTTAGTATAACAAAAAAGCAAACATTAAATTAACCATGATTTCCCCACAATCCATTTTTTTACAAGAAGAGATGCAAATTTTCTCTTTAGATGAATATGCTAATGCTTTGGATAGCATACAGATGCGAATAGAAGAAATAGTGAATAGAATTGAATCTGTTCAATTCTATAAAATAGGAATTATTACTTCTATAATTATCTCACTTGCGCTCTGCGGAGTGTTTATCTTGCAATACTTCCGAAAAAAGAATTTTCCCACGAAGCTGGATGAGACAAGCGAACACATCTATGCCTTGTTTCAATACATGGCGGAGTCGGGTAAAGTGCCCAAAGAAAATGATTGGCTAAAGTTGCGATTTGAAGTAGACAAAGAATACAACTGTTTTTCTACACGACTACTTAAGTTTCATCCCTCTATAAGCCCACAAAATCTTAGAATCTCACTTCTTCTTAAACTGGACTTTCCGCCAAGCCGCATTGCCCCAATGGTATGCCTGAGTAAACAAGGTATCTGTTCGGCACGGAAAAGACTCTATGAGAAGACACACCATAAAATGGGCAGCGCCGAAGACTGGGATAAATTCATCAGAGGGTTCTAAACGGCTCCTTCGTTATCACCCCCCCCTACAAAAAACGGGATGCCGGAGAATCCGGCATCCCGCAAGGGTAAATTAAAGACCAAGAATTAACTAATTGACGAGCGGCGTGCCTACCCTTGGGGCACGTCGTCGTCGTCGTTACCGTTGCCCGAATTATCGGAACCGTTGTTGCCCGACCCGTTTTTGTCGGGTGCTTTCGCTTTTTGTTTGAGCGATTGGCGTTTGGTTCGGGTAATCAGGGTATTCATAAAGTCGATAAACTCAAGGTAGGGTTTGGGATCTTCCACCACCACCAGCGCGTTTACCATCCTTACCAAATCGAAGTAAGCCCCGTCGGTTTGACTGCGCGTGTTACGCATAATGCCTGCCACTTGGTGCGACTTAGCCACGTCGCGCTGCTC
>JAISHB010000119.1 GCA_031262785.1 Prevotellaceae bacterium | reverse complement strand
CGCAACTAAGCAAAGGCGACGCAATAGATGTGGTTTCATATCATTTAATCTTTTTAAGGTTTCAAAATCTTCTCCCCAAACACCTCTTTGCCCGCCTCTATCCGCAGCAGATACTCCCCCCGCGGATACTCCGTCAACGAAATCGTCTCACTATACGACCCTACGCCCTGGTTGCCCCGCGCCACTGCCGACCATTGCCGCCCCTGCAAATCATAGAGCGTGATGCTTATCTTGGTGGGATGTTTCAGGGTGTAGTCGATGTGCAGATTGCCGTCCTCCCCTACGCCGAATTGATAGTCGATGCTTTTGTCTTTCTTGCCGCCTTGCTTGTTTGAATGGTGGTGGTTGTTTTGTCGTTTACTCTCTTCCTCCGCCGCCTCGTCGCGCCGCTGCTGGTTATCCACATCGTATGGCAGGTCGTAGTATTGCTCTTCGGGCAGATAGATGAAGCTGCTGGTGAAGAACTTTAGCGGCTTGCCGAACTTGTAGGTGTGGGTCTTGATGGTTTCCAACACCGGATAGCGGTAGCCGTCGGCATACCAGCGCCACGTCTGGGTTTCGGTGCGAATGGAATCATGAGCCAGCAAATAGTCGATGCTGTCGCGTTCGAGCACAAAGGGCAGCGTGTCTGTGGGGATCTCTTGCATGGGCATCATTCGCAGATGAATCTGTTTGCGGGTGTAGGTGCGAATCACCTGAAGGGGCGTATCGTTTCCGGGCAACAGTAGTGTGCCGGAAGCATCGGCCTTAACGATGCTTTTGCCCCGTTGGCGCAGCGCCAACCGGTCGCAATACACCCCCGTCCCATCGAAATAGTCCGTGACGGTGCGTCCTTGAAAGAGGGGGAAGACCAGCAACAGTTCGGGATGCCGGTAGGTTATCAGCGTAGTGGGATTCTCATAACCGATGCAGAAGAGCGAATCGCCCGAGAGGCGGTAATAATACATCGTGCGGTGTTCGGTACCGATAATCGTATCGGCTCCCTGCGCGCTGTACGAGAGTTCGTAGTTAGCCTCGGGGAGTTCCAGCTCGCTGAAATCCCACTGCCGGTTCTGGCCGCCCTGGCCGGCCTCAATCGCCTCAATCTGCCGCTTAATCAGCCGGTCGCCACTGCGCGGACAATTGTAGTCGGAGTTTAACAATTGGGCATAAACCTGTTGCGATACGCATACCGCGAAAAGAATCGGAAGAATGCTACGTGCGTTCATAGAGGAGAAGTATTTAGGGTGAATGATGCAACAAAGGACTGCAAAAGAATTGATATTTGCAAGAAAGGAGCTATTTTTTGTGCAATAACCCTATCGGGTCCGGCAACTTGGATTCATCATTAGTCCAAGACAGCATCCCGCCCTGTGACCCGGCCTTGTTGGTAGCTTAAGACAATATCCCGGCCAATGACTTGGCATCATTGGTAGTCCAAGACAGCATCCCGCTCTGTGACTTGGCCTCGTTGATAGTTCAAGACAGCATCCCGCTCTGTGACCTGGCCTCGTTGGTAGTCTAAGACAGTATCCCGCCCTGTGCCCCGACCTCGTTAGTAGTTCACGAAGGTTTCCCGCCCGGTGCCCCGGCCTCGTAGGCACTCCAAGAAAGCCTCCCGGACGGCTCCCGGAGACCACTATTCGTCCATAAAAGATCCTCCGGAGAAAAAAAAGCACCTTCGTCGTAACCTTTTTGCCTTTTCGTTGTTTATAGTCAAGAAAACCCAACATCATTCACTTTAAAAAATAACGATATGAAAAGAATTATTAGACTCACCCTCTCGAAGTTTAAAAGGGGCGCTTACTTCAATTTCATGATGCAGATCTACCTGCTGGCTATGGCTAATCCACTCATTGCCAAAAAATTGGCCAAGTTCTTGACCGAGTTGAAGGAGGCAATCGATCAGGTGGACGCCGCACTGGCCATTCAACGCAGAAGTCCGTTTACGGAAGAAATCAAGATTCTCAATGATCGTCGTCATTCACTGCTCACCGCCCTGAAAGGCGCGGTGCGGGGCTTTTCAAAATTAGATGCTACCATCGGCGGGGCCAAAGCGCTCACGCAACTCTTCAAGGATTATGGTATCAAACGAAACATGCAAATCAGTCAGGCCACCGGCCTCTTCTCCAATTTGATCACCGACTTGGAGGGACCGTTTGCCGGGGCTATCAAGGCCATGAACCTGCAATCGCTGGTGGCCAACCTCAAAGAGGCCAACAACTCACTCCAACAAGTTAGTGAAGAACGCTTGGACGAGGCCAACGCCAACGGCATCGCCCGCCTGGCCGAGGCACGTAAAAGAGCCGATGAGGCTTATCACCGGTTTATCGAGGCCGTGGAATCGTTCATGCTGATCGAGGGCGAAGAACAGTATATCACCTTTGTCGACCGGCTAAATACCGAAATCAAGTATTACAAACAACAAGCCCTCGGCGAGAAGGTAACCGAAACCATCCCCGGCGGTGAAGATAGTAACCAGGACGGAAACAATTCCGGGGACGACGGAGAGGAGGAACCCCCGCAGGGCTAAATAGCCCTGTGCATGAACGTTTAACCGATACGGCTTTAATCAACCACGAAACGGGATGCAATGCTACTGCGTTGCATCCCGCTTTTTTAGGGGGGGGACGGGATGAAAAAGCGAACTCCTCTACGTTCTGTTCTTAACCTTGAGTTCTTCCTGCGGGATGCGAATGGAGGTGTAGAGTTCCAGCACGGCGGCAATCAGCATGCAGGCAATCCATTCGTTGCCGTGGGTGAAGAACATCAACAGGCCGGAAGCCACCAGAAAGAGGGCGCCGAAGATTTGCTGCCGGCGCAACCGCCGCAGCGTGGGGGAGGTGACCGACAGGGGCGTATTGATTTGTGCCACAGCCACCATGCAGGAGCCTATCATGAAGAGATAGGGCGAGGGTGCCCAACGGGTGATGTAGCTGATGGAGCCGGCCATTACCAGCAGCGCACCGATCATAAAGAGGGCGGGGATGAGATGTTTCATGGGTGGAGGTCTTCTTTAAAGAGGTAGATGTCTTCGTCGGGCTTCTTCATCAGGTATTTCTCGCGGGCGATGCGCTCGATGGAGACGGTGTCGGAGATGAGTTTGCTTAGTTGCTCGGTGTTGGCCTCGTAGATGGCGCGGTAATGCTCTATCTCGCCTCGCAGGTGATTGATTTGGCGCGCATAACCGAAACGACGCACCAAACTGTTCTCGTCGAGGAATCCGGCAAGCAGGGCGAAGAGGGCAAGGACAATCCAATACTTGTTTTTGCCGACAAGGCTTCGAAAGCGTGAAAATGGGTACATAACGGGGTTGATAGTGGGTGAACGGTTGCCGATTCACGACCACAAAGATAGGACGAATAACCGATACTTCCCCTTTTTTATTGTACATTTGCAGCAATTGTAATTGACTAATATACGCAGTTGCTCCATGGAGAATTATATTGTATCGGCACGAAAGTATCGTCCGGCCACCTTCGACTCGGTTGTTGGCCAACATGCCCTCACTACCACCCTGAAAAATGCCATTGCTACCGGTAAGCTGGCGCATGCCTATCTGTTCTGCGGACCGCGCGGCGTGGGAAAAACAACTTGTGCGCGTATCTTTGCCAAGACGATCAACTGTCTGAATCCCACTCCCGAAGGTGAGGCGTGCAACGCCTGCGAATCGTGCGTGGCCTTCAACGAGCAACGCTCCTATAACATACACGAACTGGATGCCGCCTCGAACAACTCGGTCGACGACATCCGCCAGCTGGTTGAACAGGTGCGCATACCGCCCCAGATTGGCCATTACAAGGTCTACATCATCGACGAGGTACACATGCTCTCCACGGCGGCCTTCAATGCGTTTCTCAAGACCTTGGAGGAGCCGCCGCATCACGCCATCTTCATCTTGGCCACCACCGAGAAGCATAAGATTATCCCCACCATCTTGTCGCGTTGTCAAATCTACGACTTCAATCGCATCGGAGTGGAGGACACCATTGCTCATCTGGCCTACGTGGCCTCGAAGGAGGGAATCACCGCAGAGCCGGAAGCACTCAATGTGATTGCTCTGAAAGCCGACGGGGGGATGCGTGACGCGCTCTCCATCTTCGACCAGGTGGTGAGTTTTACCGGTGGACACATCACCTACCAAAGCGCCATCGAGAACCTCAATGTGCTCGACTACGAATACTATTTCCGCCTGACCGACTATCTGCTGGCCGGCGGCGTGGGCGATGCGTTGTTGCTGCTGGCCGAAGTGATGAACAAGGGATTCGATGCCGGAGGTTTCATCACCGGCCTGTCGTCGCACTTCCGCGACCTGTTGGTGAGTGGCGATGAAGCCACCCTGCCACTGTTGGAGGTGGGCGCCGGCATTCGTCAGCGCTACCGCGTGCAGGCACAACGCTGTTTGCCGGCTTTCCTCTACCGCGCCATGAAGCTCTGCAACGATTGCGACCTGAACTACCGCGCCAGCAAGAACAAACGGTTGTTGGTGGAACTTACCCTCATAGAGCTGGCACAGCTCACGGCGGGCGACGAAGAGGCTCCCTGCGGTGGGCAACGCCCTACAGAGACTATTCAACCCCTCCGCACTCCTGCCGCTCCGGTTACTCCCGCTCCTGCGGCGGCCGTTCCCCCTGCCCCGCAAGGGTCGGTAGCTCCCGCCCGGCAACCGCTGGAGATCCCTCCTGCTCCGAAGGCTACGTCGACCGTCCATGTGTCGAGCTTGGGCATCTCCATTAAAAAAGCATATCTTCAGGGACAGGAGACGCCCTCCCCCACCCCCGCCCGGCAGGCGGAAGCCGCGCCGCCGGAGAACACCCCCTTTACGGCCGAAGCGTTGAGTCGTTGCTGGATGGAATATGCTGTGGCGCTGCCGCACGAGCAGATAGCCCTGAGCAAGCAGATGCAGTTGCTACGTCCGGCGATGTTGGATGAGACCACCTTCGAGGTGGTGGTGGACAATGAGTTGGCTGCCAAAGAGTTCACCGCGCTTATTCCCGCCCTGCAAACGTTCTTGCGTGCCAAGCTGCACCACGGCGGAGTGGCCATGAACGTGCGCGTGAGTGCCCCGGAGGAGGTTACACGTGCCTATAGTCCGGCGGAGAAGTTCACGTTGATGGTCGAAAAGAACCCTTCGTTGAAGCAGTTGCAGGAGGAGTTCGGGCTGTCGCTCTATTAGTCGGCCTGTTTGCGCAGCTTGTCTACGGCGTTTTCCAAGGATTGGGTGGGTTCGATGATGTTATAGGCTTTCCAGAAATCTTCCTGCCAGTAGCGATCCACTTTGTCTACGAAGACATCTTTGGTCTTGAAGGCCTCTTTGTAGGGGATGCGCGTTACCTGGCCGAGCGTGCGGTCGGTGGTGACCATTTCGGTCACCACGGTGTAGGGCGAGGAGAAGAGACGTTTCTGCCAGTCGCACTTGAAGCGCAGGATGTTGCGGATGTAGTTGAGGTAGCTTTTCCCCGCTTGTTCTTTGTAGGTGATGATGTAGGCCACCTCTTGGGGTCGGAACCGTAGTCCCAGGGGCTTCTTGTAGAGAATGGCTTCGGTGGCCTTGACGCGGTTGGAGACATCCATCTCAAACTCGGCACGGGTAAACGAGAGGCGTTCGTAGTCGATGTAGAGCTTGCCTCTATACAAAGGGTAGGGGGGATTGGCTCGCGGACGGAAACTTACTACGTATTGAATGCGGTTGTCTAAGTTGACGGATGTTTCCATTTCAAAGTGGTAGTGGTTTAGCTCATCGGGATGCAGAAGTACTTCGGCGTTCTTGGCCAGGTCCATGTAGGTGGGCACCGTGGGACCGCCCGAGAGTTTGATGGCCAGGGTATCGCCTTTCTTGGGGCTGAGCAGGCGTCGTCCGCGCTCCACTTGCACGCGGTCGCGGCCAACGGTGCGGTTTTCGTAGCTGGTTTTATACACCTCCATCACTGCCTCGGAGATGCTGATGTAGCGCTTTCTTTTCTGGATGGTTTCGCGGTAGAAGGCGGTTGAGAGATTGGGCTGATCGGCATAGTTATCGGCAATCTTAGCCACTGCTTCGTCTACCAACCGACGGGCATCGCCGTAAACAACCACCTCTTTAAGTACATTGGCCGGAGCGGGCAACATCCAAATGGTGAGGCGATCGGCATCGTTACGGGCGGAGACGGCCAGGGAGCTGTTGAGGTATCTCAGGTGCGAGCATACCAGCCGTGGGGAGGGGGTTTGGCGGGGAATCTTCAGCGAGAAGAGACCGTCGGCATTGGTGACGGTACCGATGTTGGTTCCCCACAGGCTGACGGTGACGTTTTCCAATGGTTTGCGGTTCTCTTTACCGAGCACCACACCGGTGGCGGTGAAGTAGTCGGCGGCCGGCTCCTGGGCTTGTAGCGTTGCACGGCTTGTCAGCAGGAGCAGGACGAGGAGGAGGCATGCCGGCGGTTTCATTTCTTGGGTCGGGCAGGCGGGGAACCTTTCTTGTGCATCCCCTTGATGACTTCGCGGCTAAAGCGAATCTCGGCACGCTGCACCAGGTAGATTTTGCGCAACGGGAGCACCTTCTTGAATTTCTCGAAATACTCTTTATCGAGCCGGCTGATGGCCAGCCGACGGTCGAATACGCCGGTTAGTATCTGGGTGTATTGCTCGTCGGTGGTGGCTTTGTTGTCGCCTTTGCGCATCAGTTTGAAGGCTTCTTCGTTGAGCTTGCGTTTGGCCGCTTGCAGTTCGAAGTAGATGGGGAAGAACCGTGCGGCTTCTTCGGGAGTGAGTTCGGCACGTTCGGTGATGAACGCTTCTTGTTTGGCACGGAACTCTTCGGGCGAGAGATGCTGGGCACAGCCCTCTTCTGCCTGCACGAAGTGCAGAGGCAGGCAGCAAAACAGTAGGGTTATTAATTTTTTCATCCTTTTGAGGGTGTTTAATGGGGTGGGGTGGGAGCGGCGACCGGGGTTTACTCGGCCGTGCTCAGGTAGACGTACAACGAATAGTCGTCGAGCATGGACTCTTCCACGATGCTGCCGATGTATTCGTCGGAAACGGTTTCTATTTCGGCATCGTCCATGGCGGTGACATCACCCGGTGAGAGCCGGGTCGAGGCCACGCGAATGATTAGGGCGGCACCTACAAACATTGCAGCCATATAGAGCCAGGGACGCATGCGTTCCCACTTCGTGGACGGCCGGGTGGCATAAACAGGTTTCTCTTTTTCGGGAAGCCGGCTCATCACCTCCGAAGTAAGATGCTCAAAGTAGCCGTCGGGCACGCGAAACGGATTCGTTTTGCCCACGCTCTTTATCAGGTTATCTTCTTCATTCATAAGCTATTCCTCCTTAATTGGTATGTTGTTAGACAAAGGGTATATATAAAGGTTTAACTCTCTTTTTCCAAATACTTCTCTATCTTCTTGACGGCGTGATGATAAGAGGCTTTCAAGGCACCAACGGTGGTGCCGAAGATGTCGGACATCTGCTCGTATTTCATCTCTTGATAGTATTTCAGGTTAAACACCATGCGCTGCTTCTCGGGCAGGGTTTGAAGGGCTTCCTGCAGCAGTTGTTGCGCACGGTCGCCCGAAAAATAGCTGTCGCCCTCGAGCGTGTGCAGGGTGCCTGTGTCTGCATCGTCGAGCGAGAGGGTGGTGGTGTTGCGTGTGCTCGACAAGAAGGAGAGGCATTCGTTCAGGGCTAAGCGGTAGAGCCAGGTGGAGAGTTTGGCATCGCCGCGGAAGTAGTCGATGTGCATCCAGGCTTTCAGGAAGGTGTTTTGGAGCAAGTCGTTGGCATCGTCGTGCGAGAGCACCATGCGGCGGATTTGCCAGTAGAGTTGCTCGCTATATTGCGCCACAACCTGCTCAAATCCTCGTCGCTGGGTCTGCTCGTCTTGCAGCAGTTTGAGCACTTCCTGTTCGTTGTATGCCGGGGTCATATCTTGCGGGGCGGCGGGTTAGCGAATCACAACTTTGCGCACTACGGTGCCTATCTTGAAGATGTAATATCCTTTGGGGAGATTGAGCCTCACCGTTTCGTTGGCCGATTCGATGCGTCGGGTAAGGAGTTTGATGCCCACAATGTTGTAAACCTCCATCGGGGTGCCCGCTGCTGCGTGTTGGATGTGTACGGCACCGTCGGCACTCACCGTGAGCACTACGGCCGATGCAGCGGGTGTGGCCGGCACTGCCGGACGCTCTTGTGCCGCCGCCGGTGTTTGCAAGCAAAAGCAGGTCAATAGTGCGAGGACGCCGAGTAATTTTTTCATCTAACGGGAGGAGTTATTTGATTGTAGCGCACAAATATACAGCATTCGGGCTGATAAAACAACAATAGGGTTGCCAAAAGGGGGAAATAGGTTGGGGTGGGTGGAAAAAACAGGCTGTCGGGACTCCCGCCACCAGTAGTAAGTAGGTAAGTCATTGCCTCGGAACTCCCGCCGCAGGCACTAAGCAGGTAAGAGAGACCGTCGGGACTTCCGCCGCTAAGAGTTAGTAACAGCGTCATTCCGTCGGGACTTCCGCCGTTAAGAGTTAGTAACAGAGTCATCCTGTCGGAACTTCCGCCGCTAACAGTTAGTAACAAATACCTCCCGTCGGAACTCCCGCCACCACCACTTTACTATTTTGTATAGCTATCAGGAGTTGAATTCTCCCCAAATTATGTACCTTTGTCGGCGAATCGAAATAGCGGACGTTGCAAGCAACACCATTATTTTACTAATTTTATAACCAAAACAACTGAGATGAAAATCGAAAATATCGATTCAACACAAATGAACAACGGTGGGCACTACAATTTTGTAGAAAAACAAATTGCCCACCTCGAAGAGTATCAGTCTGTTTCTAAAAAATTGCCTCCACTCCTAACCGAATTGAAGACAAAGTTTAATGTTGAAGCAGCACATTTGAAAACGTTCCAAAAGAATCCGTTGACCGACAAGATCACGGCTGCCGACAAGAAGCGCGACAGCCTCTTTGTGGGGATGAAAGCGGGAGTGCGCGGATTCTTCCATCATCCTTCGGCAGAAAAGGTCGACACGGCCAAGCTGCTCGATCATGTTTTTAAGGAATATGGTATTACCCCTGGCATCCAACTCGACAAAGAGACGGGTTTGATGGATAATCTACTCAATGATTTGCTTACCAAGTTTGCCTCGCAAGTGGCACTACTTGGGCTGAGTGAATATGTCGAAGCCCTCGCAGAGGCCAATAAAGAACTTAAAGCGTTGACAGCCGAGCGCCAAGACCAGCAATCGCACGTGGTGGTAGGCGCCCTGAAAGCTGCCCGTAAAGCAACCGATGTTGCCTATAAGGCAATCATCGAAATGATCAACTCCCTGATGGTAGTTGAAGGAGAAGAGAAATACAAAGAATTGGTGATTAAGCTTAACGGCGAAATCATTCATGCCAAACGTCAAGTACTCGGAATACACGCCACAGGTAACACCGCGGGAGGTGACTCCGATGCCGGTGATAATACCGGTGGTAATGATGATGACGACGTTCCCCAAGGCTAACCGCCTTGGGAAGTGATGTCTGCTTTTCGATTCAAAAAACACGCGGGGCGCGATGCATTGGCATCGTGCCCCGCGCTTTATTATTGGGGGTTATTGCTGGCGAATCATCTTTACTGTCTCGGTTGCTATTCTCAACAAATAGATGTCAGAGTGGATGATGTTATTAACAGAGAATTACAGTGGTACTATCTTGCCGAAGTAGTTCCAAACTTCCGTGGTTTTGTAGACGATGAGGCTGGCGGCAGGGACGTAAAGGGTGACGTCTTGGGTATTTACAAAAGAGAACGCACTGCTATCAATAGCTGGTGGCACTGGATTTAAGCTTCTGATGGTTTGTAATTTTTCACAGTATCTAAACGCATCGAATCTAATTGCCGTCACACGACTGCCAATGGTAACGGAGGACAAATTGGAACAATGAGAAAATGTATTGGCTGCAATCGTCGTCACATTATTGCCAATCGTAACAGAGGATAAACCGGAACAATGGGCAAATGCAGAGAACCCGATATCCATCACACTATTTGAAATCGTAATGGAGGATAAGCTTGTACAATAGGCAAATGCATGAGATCCAATAGTCGTCACATTATTACCAATAGTAACGGAGGATAAATCGGTACAACCGCGAAATGCATTATCTCCAATCGTTGCTACACTATTTGGAATGGTAATGGAAGGTAAACCGGTACAACCCTGAAATGCACAAAATTCAATCGTTTTCACGCTATTACCAATAATAACGGAGGATAAACCGGAACAATTTTCAAACGCAGCGCCTTTTATCGTTGTCACACCATTCCCAATACTGACAGAGGATAAACGGGAACAATTGGCAAATACATAGCGTCCAATCGTCTTCACACTACCCGAGATGGTGACAGTGGATAAACGGGGACATTGGTAAAATGCACCGTTTCCGATTGTCGTCACTCCTTTTTGAATGTTTACGGTCGCGATTTGTGATAGATAGTTATACCAAGGTATATCAGGAGAATAAAAGAATATATCATAATCGGTCATGGCTCCTTTCCCACTAATCGTCAACGTGGAATCTTCCGTGAGAACCCACGTCAGATTAGTACCACATGTACCAGAATCAATAATCTCTGGTACAGGCATATCTTCTTCTTTGTCGACGCACGACGAGGCCAACAAAGCAGCAAAAACAAGAATGAGAAGAGCAGGTCTATTCATGATATTATTTATTAAAAGGTGAGTATTAAATCCGGAACTAATTAGTTGATGGGAAGGATGGTGCCGAACTCTCTCCAGACAGGGGCGGTTTTGTAGGCCTCGAGGCTGGCGGCGGGGACGTAGAGGGTGGCGGCTTTGGTGTTTACTTTGTAAAGCACAAAATCCATAGCTTGCGGCACGGGGCTTAAATTGGTAACGGTGGCTAATTTCTCACAACCGGCAAACGCATAGTTTCCAATTATCGTCGCATTACCCGAAATAGTAACGGAGGATAAACCGGTGCATTCGATAAATGCACTGGATCCAATCGTTGCTACACTATTTGGAATGATAACGGAAGATAATCCGGAACATTTGGCAAATGTATCGCTTTCAATTCTCCTTATGTTATTGGGAATGGTAATGGAGGATAAACTGGTGCAATTGTAAAACGCACCCATTCCAATCGTGGTCACACTACCCGGAATGGCGACAAAGGATAAACGGATACATTCGAAAAACGCAGCGGTTCTAATTGTCGTCACACTACCTGAAATACTAACGGAGGATAAGCCGGTACAAGATTTAAAAGCATAGCTTCCTATCGTGGTCACGCCCTCTTTCATTAGAATCGTTTTTATTTCCGGAAGATACTTAGACCATGGGGTATTGTCATAGTAATCATAGTCCGTCATCTCCCCTTCTCCACTAATTGTCAACACGCCATCATCGGTGAGTGTCCACGTCAAATTAGTCCCGCACACTCCGGAATCGACCGTTTGCGCAGGCTCGTCTTTGCTGCACGATGACAGATACAAAGCAGCGAAAACAAGAAATAGGATTGCTGTTTTATTCATAATATAATTTTATTAAAGGTGAGGATTCAATTCGTGTTAGTTAATAGGAAGGATAGCGCCAAACTCTTCCCAAACAGGGGCGGCTTTGTAGGCGTCAACGTTGGCGGCGGGGACGTAAAGGGTGGCGGCTTTGATGTTTACACTTTGAAATTCATCACCATAAATAGATTGTGGTATAGGATTCAAATTGGTGATGGTTGCTAATGCGGTACAGTTCTCAAACGCTTCACTTTCAATTGTGGTCACACCATCCGAGATAGTGACGGAGGATAAACCGGTGCAATAGGAAAACGTACCAACCCTAATCGTTGTCACATTACCCGGAATAGCAACAGAGGATAAACCGGAACAACCGCGAAATACATTACTTCCAATCGCCGTCACACCATTCGGAATAGCAACGGAGGATAAACCACTACAACCGTTAAACGCATTACTTCCAATCGTCATCACACTATTTGGTATAGTAACAGAGGATAAACTACTACAACCGCTAAATGCACCACCTTCAATCGTCATTACGCTACTGGGAATAGTAACGGAGGATAATCCAACACAAAAATAAAACATAGACTCTCCAACCGTAGTCACACCATCCGAGATCGTGGCAGATGATAAACCGGAACAACGCTCAAACGCATAACTTCCAATCGTGGTCACGCTGCCGGGAATAATAATGGAGGATAAACTGGTACAACCGCTAAACATAGTGTCTCCAATCGTTTTCACACCCTCCGAAATGGTGACGGAGGACAAGCTGGTACAAGTGGAAAATGCAGCCCTTCCAATCGTCGTCACACTATTTGGTATAGTAACAGCGGATAAACTGGCACAATGTTGAAATGCACCACTTCCAATTGTGGTCACACTACTGGGAATCGTAACAGAGGATAAACCGGAACAAAAATAAAACATAGACCTTCCAATCATCGTCACACCATCCGAGATCGTGACGGAGGATAAACCGGTACAATAGGAAAACGTACCAACCCCAATCGTGGTCACACTCCCCGGAATCGTAATGGATGATAAACCGTAACAATATTGAAATGCACCGTCTCCAATCGTGGTCACACCATCCGAGATAGTGACGGAGGCTAAACTGGTACAATCCTGAAATGCCCAGCCTCCAATTGTAGTCACACCATCTGGAATGGTCACGGAGGATAAACCGTAACAATAGTCA
>JAISHB010000084.1 GCA_031262785.1 Prevotellaceae bacterium | reverse complement strand
GCTGATACTCGCAGGCAAAGCCCGAGTTCATGGCACGTTGGGCATCTTCCACCTTCGTATAAATACCCGCCGCGGTGGCGGCAAACATGGCGGCGCCCAGCGCGCAGGCCTGGTCGGTGCGGCACACCTTGATAGGCATGCCCAGCACATCACTCAGCGTCTGCATCACGAAGGGTGATTTCAGGGCGATGCCTCCGATGCCGATGACCTGGTCGATGCGGATGCCCTCTTGGCGGAAACGGTCGATGATGGCACGCGAGCCGAAGGCGGTGGCTTCGACCAGCGCACGGAAGATGGCCGGCGCGGTGGTGCCCAGCGTCAGGCCGGTGAGTGCACCGGTGAGCAGTTGGTTGGCATCGGGGGTGCGGCGGCCGTTCATCCAGTCGGTGGCCAAGACGGTGCTCTGCCCGAGGGGAATCTTCTCGGCCTCGGCGGTGAGGGCGGGGATGATGCGCTCGTAAATGCTCTCGTCGGTGCATTGCAACAGGGTGCGCAACGGATATTCCAAGATGCGTTTGAACCAAGCGTAGATGTCGCCGAAGGCCGATTGTCCGGCTTCCAGCCCGATAGCTCCGGGAATGACCGACCCGTCCACCTGTCCGCAGATGCCGCGGATGAGCTTATGGTCAATCTCTTCGGGAGGTACCACCATGATGTCGCACGTGGAGGTGCCCAGCACCCGCACAAAGGTGTAGGGGGTGATACCCGCTCCCACGGCTCCCATGTGGCAGTCGAAGGCGCCGCCGGCCACCACCACGTCGGTGGAAAGGCCGAGACGTTCCGCCCACTCGACGCTCAAACGGCCCACCGGACGGTCGGCCGTGGCCGTGTCGGTGTAGAGACGGTCGCGGAAGCCGGCCAACAGCGGGTCGACCCGCACCAGAAATTCCTCGGCAGGAAGTCCGTTCCAGGCAGGATGCCACATGGCTTTGTGGCCGGCGGCACATCGGCTGCGAATCACCTCCTTCGAGGAGGTGACGCCGGTGAGGAGCGCGGGCAGCCAGTCGCAATATTCAATGATACTGTAGGCCTTGGCGCGAACCTGCGGGTCGGCACGCAACACGTGCAATGCCTTAGCCCAGAACCATTCCGAGGAGTAGATGCCTCCCTCGTAGGCGGTGTAGTCGGTGTCCCATTCGCTGCAGGCCTGGTTGATTTCGGCGGCTTCACTTGTGGCGGTATGGTCTTTCCAGAGCACAAACATGGCATTGGGATTGTCGGCAAACTCGGGCAGCATAGCCAGCGGGGTGCCCGTAGCGTCGGTAAAGGCGGGCGTGCTGCCGGTGGTGTCGAAGGCAATGCCCACCACTTGTGCGGCCGTGCCTGCGGGGCACTTGGCCAACGCCTCCCGGACGGAGGCTATCAGCACATCCACGTAGTCTTGCGGATGTTGGCGGTATTGGTTGGCGGCGGGGTTGCAATACAACCCCTGCTTCCAACGTGGATAGTAGTGCACGGCGGTGGCAACGGCCTCTCCGGTGTGTGCATCGACCACCAGCGCGCGGGCCGAGTCGGTGCCGTAGTCTAATCCGATGACGTAGCTCATAATCAACGAAGTGCTTTGTTCAACAGGTAATAGACCTCGTTCATGCGCAGCTCCTTCTTGAAGGCGGGTAGGGTGGTGTCTTCGTCGATGACGACCATTTCGATACCGGCTATCTCGGCGTAGTCTTCGAGATACTCCACCGTGAGGTCGTACGAGAAGGCGGTGTGGTGCGTGCCGCCGGCCAATATCCACGCGGCAGCGCCCACTTCGAGGTTGGGACGCGGAATCCACAGCGCGCTGGCTACGGGCAGTTTGGGTAGCGGCTTGCTGGGAATGCAATCCACCTTGTTGACAATCAGGCGGAAGCGATTGCCCATGTCGACGAGGGTAGCGGCTACGCCTTCGCCCGGTTTGCTGGTGAAGACTAAGCGGGCGGTTTGGCTGTCGATGCCGATACTCAGGCGATGTACCTCGAGACGCGGCTTCTGCGCGGCAATCAACGGGCACACTTCCAGCATGTGTGCTTGCAAGATGGCGCTGCGCTCACCGTCGAAGTGGAGCGTGTAGTCTTCGAGGAACGAACATCCCCCCGCCATTCCTTGACTCATAAACCAGAGCGTGCGATACAGAGCGGCTGTCTTCCAGTCGCCTTCGGCCCCGAAGCCATAGCCTTCGGCCATGAGGCGTTGCGAGGCCAGGCCGGGGATTTGGTCGAACACGCCCAAATCGTCGAAGTTGGTGGTAAAGGCCTTGGCGCCGGTCTCCTTGAGCAGGCGGCGCAGCGCCACTTCGGCCTTGGCCGAGTTGTAGACCTTGCGGTAGGCTTCGCTTCCTTCCTCTTCGAGAGCGGCATCGTGGTCGTACTGGCGGAAATAAACGGCAACCATGGCGCGGGCATCTTCGTCCGAGACTGCCTCGTAATACTTCATCAGGTTGTTCACCGGCAGGTAGTCTACGTGATAACCCAAACGCATTTCGGCTTCCACCTTGTCGCCGTCGGTCACCGCCACGTTGTTCATCTGGTCGCCGAAGCGCACGATGAGCATATCCTGTGCATCGGCCCAGGCGGCGGCCACGCGCATCCATACGGCAATCTTGGCTTGTGCGGAAGCGTCCTGCCAATGACCTACCACCACCTTGCGCGCACGACGCATGCGGCTGACGATGTGCCCGAACTCGCGGTCGCCGTGCGCCGACTGATTCAGGTTCATGAAGTCCATATCCATGGTCTCCCACGGAATCTCTTTGTTGAACTGCGTGTGGAAGTGGAGTAGGGGCTTGCGCAACTCTTGCAGCCCGTGAATCCACATCTTGGCGGGCGAGAAGGTGTGCATCCACGTAATCACGCCGATGCACCGCGCCTCGTTGTTGGCCGCCTTTAGGGTGGCGGTGACTTCGGCCGAGGAGTTAACCGTACCTTTATATACTACCTTGACGGGCAACCGACCGGAATCGTTCAAACCCTTCACCATTTCGTTGCTGTGGGCGTCTACCGCTATCACGGCATCGCCTCCGTACAAGAGCTGCGCTCCTGTGACGAACCATACTTCGTAATTGTCAAACATGATGCTATTTGTTTTTTATTCTATTAGAGTGATTGTTTCGCTTGTGCGCGCTCAGCCCTGACCATAGTAGGCATCGGGACCGTGCTTGCGGCTGAAATGCTTTTCGATGAGCAGCGGATTCATCTCGAGCGTCGGGTTCACGGCGTAGGCAATGGTTGCCATCTTGGCCACTTGCTCCATCACCACGGCGTTGTGAACCGCATCGTGCGCATCCACGCCCCACGCAAAGGGGCCGTGATTCTTCACCAACACCCCGGGGGTGTGCATCGGATTGATGCCGTCAAAGCGGCGAACAATGACGTTCCCCGTCTCCAGCTCATAATCTGTGTTCACCTCCCGGCGCGTCATATCTTGGGTGCAGGGAATGTCCCGGTGAAAGTAGTCGGCGTGCGTGGTGCCGATGTTGGGGATATCGCGTCCGGCTTGCGCCCACGCCGTGGCGTAGGTGGAGTGGGTGTGCACCACGCCCCCGATTTCGGGGAAGGCGCGGTAGAGCACCAGATGCGTGGGGGTGTCGGACGAGGGCTTGAGCCGTCCTTCCAGCACCGCGCCGTCGGCGAGATTCACTACCACCATGTCGTCGGCCGTCATCTGGTCGTAACCGACGCCGCTGGGCTTGATGACCACCCGTCCGCTTGCGCGATCGATGGCCGAGACGTTGCCCCAGGTGAAGATGACCAATCCGTGGCTAACCAAATCGAGGTTGGCACGGAATACTTGTTGTTTGAGAGTGTCTAACATCTGAGTAATCATTATTCTGCCAATAACGCATCATCCCCTGCCTGCTTTCGTCCATATTCATCGGGTGGTGGATTGGGTGAAGCATCTTTGGGATTGGGCATGGCTTCAAACCATCTATAGATGTAATTCAATGTCTTCCCGTTAGCTGTTGAGGTAAACCAAACATTCTTTTTTAAATTCACTTCTATTTTTCGATAGACAGAAACAGGGATAGTAGCAAAAGCTTCTATATTAGTGAACTCGAATAATATTTCCTCTATTCTTCCTGTAGTCGAATTGATATACATTGATACACTAATTGGGAAAGCATTCTGTACCATACAGGCTTCGTTGACAGTGAATGCCTGGCTCACTATTAAATGACACTTTGGCTTTGTCCAAGTATCATCTTCTAAAACAGGGAGTAGAGCTTCTATATCAGCCACATTGCCTGTTGTTTTATTGCGTATCAGCTCATACGTCCATTTATTTGCTTTATTATATAGACGAACGTGTTTGCCTTGCACGTCACATTGATAAGTGTATTCTGCCTCTGCATACATACCGGTTATTTGGTAGTAGCGGGTTTGTGCGGGAAGCTGTAAACAGATTAATGAGGCAGCAAGTAATAGGGTTATTCGTTTCATTTTTCGCATCCTTCGGTTAATTGTTGTATGTTTCTAAAGTTATCTATTGGATTCTCAATAGGCTTATACGGATATCTATCGTTACTATATCCGTAATCACGTAGAGTATTGATGGCATTATTAAGAGCATCAACTAAATCAGAAGCATTTCGACCATCTTTAAAGCGCACATATTGATCAATTATTTCACCGACACCTCTGATTGCTTGGTATTTTTGATTATCAGTATATCTGCTACTCCATCTACCTGCTGTATCTTTGTATTCGTCCAAACTACTAACATATAAATATTGCGCAAAATAAGCTTCCAATTCTCCATTCATTAATCCATCATTATAAGCACTGGCATTGGCCGAATTATATGCCCTGTATAGGTGAAACATTTCATGGAACAGCATATTGCTTTCCATGTTTTTATTACTAATATGAATGCCATCTTTATCAAAAGACGACGACGAATTATTAGTAAATGTTATCGATATGGTTTTGCCATTAAGGAGAGTTACTAATCCATTATACATATTTGACCCCATACAACTCTTATCGATTATTTTATTTAGCCAGCTTTCAATGATTTCCCATTCTTTGTCCGACCATGAAGAATTGCGGAATATCTTAGAGGATTTGGGCGCGTCATCTTTTGGATCAGTTGTGCTACCACCTCCGCCTCCAATGGCATTTCCGCCATCATTACCTCCCTCATACATACCTATTAGATAGCATTCTTCGTGAACATTACCAATTTCAGTATGAAAATAGATCTCATTGCCAGCAATAGTATAGCTATAATACTCCTTCCATACAAGATAGCAATCATATTGTGGATATAAAGCTCGAGTTTGTGACCATATATTTCCACCCACTTTCCTTGGAGAAAGTGAAGCTATAATCTTCCCTTTTTGATACCTCCACCCATTCATAAAATCACTTTCTACGGTGTAGAACAATACCGTTCCGTCGAAGTCTGAAGCACGTTTCAGGTAGGAGTTTTTACGGAGTGATTTAGCCGATGTGAGATAGTCGTATGAACCGACAAAGGTCATGATGAAGCTGCGTGTTGTGTCTTCCTTTCGATTAGTCTCAATGACCAATCGTGTTAGATTATAAAGGGAGTCAATTCGCGCTCCGTCAAGTAGCTGTTCACCCGTAGTTTCATCGGTAATGAGTAATGACCAGCCATCTTTAATAGGAACTTCAACCGTTTCGCTATTTCCCTTTTTATAGGTTTGCGCATTGTCCCAATCGAAGGTTATAGCGGACGACATGATGCTATCACCCGGTACGCGAGTTTCAACGCTTACGCCGTAAATATCTTCAAACCATTCTCGGGCAGTAACAATCTGTGTTGTATCATTCGTATCTGAAAACGGATCGAATAAATCGTTCTCGGTGCAAGTAAAAAACAAGCAACCAATGGCAACGATGGTGCATATATGCCATCGTTGCCAAACTAATGTATCCTTAGAATTACTCATAATCTACCAAAAATACCAATAGAAGGCAGCCGTGATGCCCAGGATGATACAGGTGTGAATCACATCCCACCGATTCCAGCTGGCGCGTGTTTCAGCCCGTTGGGCGGCGGTGGAGGTTCCGAAGACTAATCCCTGTATCTTCTCGGCGCCGGGGGCGGCGGTGCAGAGACTAACCACGACAACCACCACGAGGCAGAAGAGGAACATCCATCCGCAGAAGAAGAGCCAGTTCACATCGTAGAAGACGTACTTAAAGAGGTTTTCGGTCGTTTCCGCCGCGTTGCTGTAATAGACCTTGGCGCCCAGGCGGGTCAACCCGATCACGATGCCGGCAATCAATCCCCACATGCCGCCTTTGGCCGAGGCGCGCTTCCAGCAGATACCCAGCAGGAAGGCGGCGGCGATACCCGGAGCAAGCACCGACTGCACATCTTGGAGGTAGGCGTAAAGCACATCACCCACACTGCGCATAATGGGAATCCACAGGATACCCAGCACTACGATAACCACGGTAGCCACCTGCCCGATGCGCACCAATTGCTTCTCGGCTGTTTGGGGGCGAAACCGCTTGTAGAAATCGATCGTGAAAAGCATAGCCGACGAATTGAACAGCGAGGCGAGCGAACTCATCAGCGCCGCCAAGATGCCGCAGACCACCAATCCCTTCACACCGGCGGGCAACAGTTTGGCCACCAGCGTGGGGAAGGCCGCGTCGGGAGTGCTCAAGGCGAACACCTCGCCGTTGATAACGATACCCTCTTTAGCCAGGGCGAAGGCAATCATACCCGGAATGAGAAAGAGGAAGACCGGCAGCAGCTTGAGGTAGGCTCCGAAGATACTACCCCGTCGGGCTTCTTTCTGATTCTTGCCCGAAAGCACGCGTTGCACGATGTATTGGTCGGTACACCAGTACCAGAAGCCGATGATGGCCGAGCCGATGAGCGCGCCCAGCCACGGATAGTTGGCGTCACCGTTGTGGCGTATCAAATCGGTCATGGTGTTGCCGTATTCGTTCACGGTCGTCACGCTGCAGATGCGCATCATTTCGTCCCATCCACCGAGCGCCTTGAAACCAAGCACCAGAATAATGAGTGAGCCCAGCAGCAGGATGGGCGTTTGCAGCACCGAAGTGTAGAGCACCGATTTCATACCGCCCAGTACCGTGTAGAGTGCGGTTAGCAACACCAACCCGATGGCGGCAATCCAGAAGAAGTCGATTCCCCAGAGTTCTTTGATGCCGAACACCTGCTGAAACACCAGGCCGCCGGCATAGACCGTAACCGCCACCTTGGTAAGTACGTAGCTGATGAGCGAGATGACCGACAGAATGCTGCGCGACTCCTTATTATATCTTCTCTCGAGAAACTCGGGCATGGTGTAGACCATGCTGCGGGAGTAGAAGGGCACGAACACCCATCCGAGTATCAAGATCATCCATCCCTGAATCTCCCAGTGTGCCATGGCCATGCCGCTCGAGGCGCCGGCGCCGGCCAGTCCGATGAGATGTTCCGAACCGATGTTCGAGGCAAAAATGGAGGCACCAATCGCAATCCACGTGGCGTCGCGACCGCCCAGGAAGTAGTCGGCCGAGCTGTTTTGTTTTTGCTTGACCACCCACACAATAATACCGATGAGTGCCAATGCAAACACTCCAATGACAATCCAATCTAATAGTTCCATAGTATGTTTCTACTTATTTATGAATGTAATTAATTGCTGCTGGTCTCGGACAGCACGCCAAACTTGAAGATACACTCGCTCTGATAGACCGCTCCCGGCTCCAGCACCACGCTGGGCCATTGCGGCTTGTTGGGGCTGTCGGGATAGTGTTGCGTTTCCAAGCAGATGGCGGCGCGCGGGCCGTACACCTTTCCCTTTTTGCCCGTAACGGTGCCGTCTAAGAAGTTGCCGGTGTAGACCTGTATGCCCGGCTCGGTGGTGTAGACCTCGAGCGTGATGCCGGTTTTTGGAGAGACAAGACGGGCGGCCGGCACACTGAGGTCTTGGCTGCGCAGCACCCAGTTGTGGTCGTACCCGTTGCCGTTTCTCAGTTGGGTGAAGCTGTAGTCGTCGATCTCCTTGCCCACCGCCTTGGGCGTGGTGAAGTCCATCGGGGTCGCTTTCACCGGAAGGATTTCGCCGGTGGTCATGAAGGTGGAATCTACCGGCGTATAACTGTCGGCACCAACGTAGAGGGTGTGATCGAGTATCGGCAGGTCGGGATTGCCCGAGAGGTTGAAGTAGGAGTGGTTGGTCATGTTTATAATGGTCTTCTTATCCGTCGTTGCCGAATACTTTATGTCGATGGCGTTGTCGTCGGTCAGGTGAAACCGCACCCGGGCGGTTACGTTGCCCGGGAAATTCATGTCACCCTCGGGCGAAAAGCGCGTCAGCTCCAGGGTGACGGAGTCCGGTTGGTTGGCTTCATACACTTGGTATTGCCACCCCTCAGGACCTCCGTGCAGACAGTGTCCGTAGTTGTTTTGGGGCAGCTGAACGGTTTGCCCGTCGAGTGTGAAGCGTCCGCCGGCAATCCGATTGGCATAGCGGCCAATGGAGGCGCCGAAGTCGCTGGGGATATTCACGTAGTCGGCAATGCTGTCGAAGCCGAGTACCACGTCTTGCAACTTGCCCGAGCGGTCGGGCACCATGATGGAGACGATACGTCCGCCGAAATTGGTGATGCACACCTCCATTCCGGAGGAATTCTTCAGCGTGTAGAGGTTGGTGTTAGCTCCGCCCACGGTAGCTTGAAAGTTTCGGGGATTCAGCCCCGAGGCGGTGAGCGCCACCGGAGGCTGCGGTTTGCAGGATGCCATCAGCAGCACGCCCAGACCGGCCAAGAGGGTATAAAGTTTACTTTTCATGGGTACTATTATTTAAATTACCTATTAAAGACGCGATTTTCTCCATTTTGTTATCTCTCCGGGCAGTTTCTTTTTCGGTTTCGGTGCGGAAACGATTCCACCACACTCCAATTCCTCTTGGCGCGGCCGGCGCCAAGCTTACTTGTTAATCGGCAGGAGCGGCGCAGCGTGCGTCAAGACCACTATATTAATAGGTATCAACGGCGCGGCGTGCGCCCGGCTCACTTGTTAATCGGTATTAACAGCGCGGCGTGCACTGAGCCTATTTGTTAATCAGTATTAACGGCGCGGCGTGCACCAAGCTCAATTGTTAATGAGTATTAACGGCGCGGGGCGCGCCGGAGCTACTCCGACCGATTTAACTATCTTTGCGCCGATTTCTTTCATTTCTCCCCAATGAAAATTAAGGAAGTAGTAAGCGCCCTTGAACAATTCGCGCCTCTGCCATTGCAAGACGACTTCGATAATGCCGGTTTGCAAATAGGATTGACAGAAGCGGAAGCCGCAGGGGCTTTGTTGTGTCTGGACGTAACCGAAGCGGTGCTCGACGAAGCCCTGGCACTCGGTTACAACCTGGTGATCTCGCACCATCCCTTGCTTTTTAAGGGATGCAAGTCGATTACCGGCGCCACCTATGTGGAACGATGCATCGCCAAGGCCATCAAGCACGACTTGGTGCTCTACGCCTCGCATACCAACTTAGACAACGCCCGCGGCGGAGTCAACTACAAGATTGCCGAAGTCATCGGCCTGGAGCGGGTGCGTCCGCTTGCTCCAAACGGTGCCGGCGTCATCGGCTCGCTGCCCGCAGCACAGAGGCCGGAGGATTTTCTGCAACGCATCAAAACCCTTTTTGGCGCAGCGTGCATCCGGCACAACGCCTTCGAGGGCGGCACGATAGAATCGGTGGCGTTGTGCGGCGGAGCCGGTTCGTTTTTGATTCCCCAGGCCATCGTGAAGGGAGCCGACCTCTTCCTGACGGGTGAAATCAAATACCACGAGTTCTTCGGACACGAAACCCAACTGCTGCTGTGCGAAATCGGGCACTACGAAAGCGAGCAATACACCCGCGAGCTGTTGGCGCAGCTATTAACCGACGCCTTTCCAACGCTGCCCGTCCGGGTGTGCAAGAGCTACAGTAACCCCATTAAATATCTAACATAAATGGCTAAAGAATCAAAGAAAGAACCCCAGGAACTAACGGTGGAGCAGAAGCTCAAGGCGTTGTTCCAATTGCAAACCACCTTGTCGAAGATCGACGAGATTAAGATTATGCGCGGCGAGCTTCCGCTCGAGGTGCAAGACTTGGAAGATGAGATTGCCGGCCTACGCACGCGCGTAGAACGCATCAAGGTGGAAATCTCCGAGATACGCGCCGACATCATCGGCAAACGCGAAGAGATCGAAGTATCCAAACATGCGGTTGCCAAGTATCGTGAACAGCAGGAAAACGTGCGGAACAACCGCGAATACGACTACCTGACCAAAGAGATTGAGTTTCAATCGCTCGAAATCGAACTCTGCGAAAAGAAAATACGCGAGTTTTCGGCCGAAGAGCAGGAGCGCACCATCGAAGTCAAGCGCAGTCAGGAGGCCTTGGACGAACGCGAACAAGACCTGGAGGTGAAGAAGAGCGAATTGGACGAGATTGTGGCCGAAACCAAGCAAGAAGAGGAGCGCCTGCGCGAAAAAGGCAAAGAGTTGGAAGCCAAAATCGAGCTGCGCCTGCTGCAATCCTTCAAGCGCATTCGCAAAAACTCACGGAACGGACTGGGCATCGTTTATGTACAGCGCGACGCGTGCGGCGGCTGCTTCAACAAGATTCCGCCCCAACGACAGTTGGACATCCGCTCGCGTAAAAAAATCATTGTGTGCGAATATTGCGGCCGCATCATGATCGACCCGGAACTGGCCGGCATCACCGAGCGCAAAGAGGAGGCCAAAGAGAAACCCGCACGCAAGCGTCGGTCGACCGCCAAGAAGGACGCATAACACGCACGCTCTTAAACGGGCGGCGCGCCCATCTCTTCATACATCGGTATATCTTCGAGGAAGGTATACCGATTCTCTTTGTAGTCGATCCGACAACAATAGTGCTGCAACCCGTTGCTTACCACCAAATAGTCGACGTGTAACACCATATTATAACGGGTAATCTGTTCAAACACAGCTTGCGTAATGCGCACCGAAGGTGCTTTGTATTCCACTATCATGAAAGGAGTGAGGTTGCGACGATACAACACCGTGTCGCAACGTCGTTTGATGCCGTTATAGGCTGCCGTCACTTCGTTTGCCATCAGTCCGGCCGGGAAACGTTTCTGCCCGACAAGGTAATGCACAAAATGCTGGCGTACCCACTCTTCGGGCGTTAATGCCACGTAAGTTCGACGGATGAAATCGAAAATCACCGGTTTACCGCTTCGTTGCGCCACACGGACCTCAAAAGCGGGCAGATTTAGCGGGGGCATTTCTTGCATTCTACTATATTAATCGTATTTTTGCGAATTCATAAGAGCAGCAAATGTACGAAAAACCAACAATATCGGATGAAAACCAAACAAGAAATTGTAGCAAACTGG
>JAISHB010000121.1 GCA_031262785.1 Prevotellaceae bacterium | reverse complement strand
AGCTGCCGCCTTGGCTACGGCCAGTGAGACACCAAGGATGGCATTGGCTCCCAGCTTCGATTTGGTTTTGGTACCGTCCAGCTCGAGCATGGCGTTATCCACTGCCGTCTGTTCCAAGGCAGACATACCTATCAGGCGGGGAGCAATCACGTGGTTGATGTTCTCTACCGCTTTGAGCACGCCCTTGCCGCCGTAGCGCTGCTTGTCGCCGTCGCGCAGTTCCAAGGCTTCGTGCTCACCGGTGGAGGCACCAGAGGGTACGGATGCACGTCCCATAAATCCTGATTCTAACAACACATCCACCTCTACGGTGGGGTTTCCGCGTGAGTCGAGTATCTCACGTCCGTGAATTTTAGCTATTTTCATACGAATAATTATTTGTAATCGAGATAGGCTACAAACAAAAGAACTTCCGCTTTTGTTCGGCAGCGTCACTCGGGTGTGGGAAAAAGCAGCTTACACATAAGTTTCCAGCAATCGTACCCCCGCCGCCTCGGGTACGATGCGGATAGTTTGCACGACAGCGGGAAGCAACACTGTTTCGCCGGCACGAAGCACCGTCTGGCGACCGCTCTGCTCCACAAGCGTACAACCGCCCTCCAAACCGATATATATAATAAAGGTGTCGCGTTCGGAATAGTCACACGTCAGAGGCTCGGTTAGACAATAGAGCGAGGTGTGGAAGTAGGGGGTACTCAGTAGCTCTACCGGCACATTCACCTTCGCTTCGTAGGGCGTGCGAAACTCCTCCTGCACATCGGAGAAGCGGATGGCATCCACGGCCAACTCGGTGTGTAACGGGCGCAGATTGCCCGCGTTGTCTTTCCGGTTGTAGTCGAAGATGCGATAGGTGACATCGGAGGTTTGCTGTATCTCGGCCAGGAAGATACCGGCACCAATGCCGTGCACGCGTCCGGCGGGAATATAGAAGAGATCGCCGGGGTGCACCTCACAGCTTTGCAGTACCTCCGTAAAGGTGCCGTTCCGCACCCGCTCGCCATAGATGTCGGGGGTAATCTGCTGCGAGAAGCCGGCTATCAGGCGGGCACCGGGGTCGGCATCCAGTATGTACCACATCTCGCTTTTCCCCCTCGAGTGGTGACGCTCGGCAGCCAGCTCGTCGTCGGGATGTACCTGAACGGAGAGGTCTAACCTGGCATCGATAAACTTAATCAGCAGCGGGAACGCTGTCCCGAAGCGGGCGTAGTTAGACTCCCCCACCAAACGGCCGCGATACTTCCCCACCATTTCGGGCAGGGTCAGTCCTTTGTCGGGGCCGTTGGCAACGACCGAGGCGGCTCCTTCCACGGCCGAGATTTCCCAGCTCTCGCCCACCTGTTCGGTGGTTGCGTCCAGGTGTTTAAAAGCGATTAGCTTGTTGCCCCCCCAAAGCGTCTGCTTGAGGATAGGCTCAAATTTTAGTGGATACATCTTTGTTGCGGGTTGATACGTTAAACAGCTCTTCGGCTTTGGCATGGTTAAGAGGGGGTCAAAAGCACCCGGGGCGGTTAGGGGTGACTTAACCGAGCGGTTAAGGGTGACTTAACCGAGCGGTTAAGGGTGGCTTAACCGAGCGGGTTGGTGTGGCTTAACCGAGCGGTTAAGGGTGACCCACCCGAGGGGGTGCCTCCTCCCTCACAGGAAGCACCGGAACCGGTTAGAAGCCGCAAACGTACAAAAAATTATTCATTGCCTCGGGAGAGACATTCGCTAAACTTTCCTAATCGTAGATGATATTTCAAAATAATCCTTTGCCAGTACGAAAGAAGTTTCTTTCCTTTGCAAGAAGTTTAACGAATACTCTTGCTAATATGACAGACACTGTTTCTACGGAGAAGAACAAGTCCGGCCTTAGCCGGAAAGATTTCCAGAGGGATATCGCAGGCAAACCCACCGATTTGTATATCCTAAAAAATAAGCGGGGAATGGAGATGGCCGTTACCAATTACGGATGCGCCATCCTCTCTATTATGGTGCCCGACAAAGACGGGAACTACGCCAATGTCGTCTTGGGACACGACTCCATCGAACACGTCATCCACAGCCCCGAACCCTTCCTGAGTACCACCATCGGCCGCTACGGCAACCGCATCGCCCAAGGGAAGTTCAGGCTCAACGGTCAGGAGTATGATTTAGCCGTCAACAACGGTCCCAATTCACTGCACGGCGGCCCCACCGGTTTTCACACCCGCATCTGGGATGCCTGCCAGCCCGACGACGGCACCGTTATCTTCCGCTACACATCTGCCGACGGCGAGGAGGGCTTTCCCGGAGAACTACAAGTGGAGATGAGCTACCAGTTGCTCGAGAACGACAACCTGTTAGCCATCCGGTACCACGCCACCACTAACAAGCCTACCCTTGTCAACCTTACCAATCACGCATTCTTCAATCTCTCGGGCATTGCCCACCCCACCCCTTCGGTTTTAAATCACACCCTCTACCTCAACGCCGACCACTACTTGCCTATCGATGAAGTCTCCATCCCTACCGGCGAGATTGCAACCGTCCGGGGCACTCCGTTCGACTTCAACGAGAGCCACACCTTACCCTTAGGCCAGCGCATCGACCAGCCCCATCCGCAGCTCATGAACGGTGCCGGCTACGACCATTGCTATGTGCTAAACAAAGAGAATACCCGGGAAAACTGTACGCTTGCCGCCATCTGCACCGACCCCCGGAGCGGCCGCACGCTAACCGTTTACACCACCGAACCCGGCCTGCAACTCTACACCGGCAACTGGCTCAACGGGTTCACCGGTGCGCACGGTGCCTCCTTCCCCGCCCGCAGTGCGGTCTGCTTCGAGGCACAACGCTTCCCCGACACCCCCCATCGCTCCTATTTCCCGTCTGCCCTGCTGAATCCGGGACAGGAATACACCCAACTAACCATGTATCAATTCGGTATATCACTCTAACATAACTCTACTAAAACCATGTCACAACAAAAAAAGAACAGCAACCTCATCGCTATCATCACGATGTTCTTCATCTTTGCGATGATCTCTTTCGTTACCAACTTGGCCGCTCCCTTCGGCACCATCTGGAAGAACCAATACGACGGTTCTAACACCTTGGGCATGATGGGTAACATGATGAACTTCCTCGCTTACCTTTTCATGGGTATCCCCGCCGGCAACCTGCTGGTGAAGATAGGCTATAAGAAGACGGCACTCACTGCCATGGCCGTCGGCGTCATCGGATTGTTCATACAATACCTCTCCAGCTTGCTGGGAACAGATACAGAACTCTTTACTGCAGGAACATTCATAATCAACTTGAATTTTATTATCTACTTGCTTGGAGCTTTTATCTGTGGTTTATGTGTTTGCATGCTGAACACCGTAGTAAACCCGATGCTAAATTTATTAGGCGGTGGAGGTAATAAGGGTAATCAACTTATTCAATCAGGAGGGGCACTTAATTCATTATCAGCAACTCTGACGCCACTGTTTGTAGGTCTGTTAATCGGGACCGTTACAAAGAAAACAACCATGACCGATGTTACTCCGATGCTCTTTATAGCAATGGGAGTATTTGCGGCTGCTTTCATTATCATTTCATTTATTGCTATTCCCGAACCTCATCTCAAATCAGGAGCGGCTAAAGAAAAATTTTCGCATTCGCCTTGGAACTTCCGTCATACCGTATTAGGGGTAATTGGTATATTCATTTATGTTGGTATTGAAATAGGCATACCAAGTACATTGAATTTCTATATCGCCGATAAAACCGCTAAAGGAGCCGGTATATTGCTCAACGGAGCAGCTATTGGCGGAGCAATTACAGCTATCTATTGGCTATTGATGTTGGTCGGTAGGTCAGTTAGTAGTGCTATTAGTCGGCGAGTTTCTTCACGCACCCAACTAATCACTGTAACTATTGCTGCCATATTCTTTGTGATGGTAGCGATGTTCATACCCAAAAGCGTTGGCATCAAAGTTCCTAATATGATATATAACCCCATTGAGAAGACAACAGAAATATTGCAAGGGGCAAACGTGCCAGATACATTAATAAATGCGTTTATAGCACATCCGTCTGCAGCCATGCTAACGCCCTATACTATTGTCTTAAATGCTGAATCAGAAATGACACCTGACGATGTTGTGAATTCGTTAAATACGCCTTTAGTGCCGATTAGCGCATTCGTCTTGATTCTCTGCGGTCTCTGCACCTCGGTGATGTGGGGCGGCATTTTCAACCTCGCCGTAGAGGGATTGGGCAAATATACCGCACAGGCATCGGGCATCTTTATGATGATGGTGGTAGGTGGCGGCGTGCTGCCGTTGATTCAGCAAGGCCTCTCCGACACTTTCGGCTACATGGCCAGCTACTGGCTCATCATTGCGGCATTAGGCTACCTGCTCTTCTACGGACTGGTCGGCAGCAAGAACGTAAACAAGGATATTCCGGTATGAGAATCAACAAATATACTCACCTTTAAATAATTAGAAATCATGGACATAGAACACGTAAGGAGCCGCTTCGTTAAACATTTCGACGGCACCACCGGAGCGGTATACGCTTCACCCGGGCGCATCAACCTCATCGGCGAACATACCGACTACAACGGTGGATTCGTCTTCCCGGGAGCTATCGACAAAGGCATCGTAGCTGAGATTAAGCCCAACGGCACCCACACGGTGCGGGCCTACTCCATTGACCTGAAAGACTACACCGAATTTGGTCTCGAAGAGCAGGATGCCCCCCGCGCCAGCTGGGCCAGATATATCTTCGGCGTATGCCGCGAAATGATGAAGCGAGGCGTTCCCGTACAAGGCTTCAATACCGCATTTGCAGGCGATGTGCCGCTGGGAGCAGGCATGTCGTCGTCGGCAGCATTGGAAAGTACCTATGCCTTTGCGCTGAACGAACTCTTCGGTGAAGGCCAGATAGACAAGTTTGAACTGGCCAAAGTGGGGCAAGCCACCGAACACAATTATTGTGGTGTGAAGTGCGGCATCATGGATCAGTTTGCCTCCCTCTTCGGACGGAAGGGCAGCCTGATTCGCCTCGACTGCCGCACGCTGGAGTATGCCTACTACCCCTTCGAACCAAAGGGCTACAAGCTGGTGCTCATCGACTCGGTGGTGAAGCACGAACTGGCATCTTCGGCCTACAACAAACGCCGCCAAAGTTGCGAGAGCGTAGTGGAGGTAATAAAGCAGCAACACCCCCAAGTGGAATTCCTGCGCGACTGCACCCTGCAGATGCTCCAAGAAGCCAAGAGTGGCATCAGCGAAGAAGACTACCAACGCGCCGAATACGTCATCGAAGAGATTCAACGGGTGCTTGAAGTATGCGACGCCCTCGAAAAAGGGGACTACGAAACCGTCGGACAGAAGATGTACGAGACCCATCAAGGCATGAGCAAACTCTACGAAGTGAGCTGCGAAGAGCTGGACTTCCTCAACGACCTGGCCTTCGATTGCGGCGTCACCGGATCGCGCGTCATGGGCGGCGGCTTCGGCGGATGCACCCTTAATCTGGTTAAGGAAGAGCTGTACAGCACCTTCATCGAAAACGCCAAGACGAAATACAAAGCCAAACTCGGCAAAAGCCCCAAGGTGTACGACGTGGTCATTAGCGACGGCGCCCGCCGACTGGCCTAACCCCCAAGGCACGTCAAAAGCAACTTATCACCGGTACTCCGGTATCCGGAGTACCGGCACTCCCGAAGTTGGAATACCAGTATTCCGGCTTCGGGAGTGCCGGTAATATGAAACAACCCTCTTTTTCGTCCTATCCTCCCACATGAACTGGTTGCTATCTCTCTTCATCGAGCACTCCGCTCTGCAGGCGGTGGTGGTGCTCTCACTTATCTGTGCCGCCGGGCTGGCACTGGGTAAGCTCCGTTTCTTCGGCATCTCGCTGGGAGTCACCTTTATTTTTTTTGTGGGCATTGCCGTGGGGCATTTCGGCATCTCGCTTGATGCGCAGATGCTCAACTATGCCGAAAGCTTCGGACTCATCATCTTTGTCTACGCGCTGGGAGTGCAAGTAGGGCCGGGTTTCTTCAGCTCTTTCCGCAGTGGCGGCGTAACCCTGAACATGCTGGCCATGAGCGTGGTGTTATCGGGTACGCTGATGACCATTGCCGGCAGTCGGCTGTTTCACATCTCATTGCCTGATATGGTGGGCATTCTCTGCGGAGCTACCACCAATACCCCCGCATTGGGCGCCGCCCAACAAGCCATGCAACAGATGCACATCGACGCCGGCACCCCGGCATTGGGATGTGCCGTGGCCTATCCGATGGGGGTCGTCGGTGTTATCTTGGGGATCCTTTGCATCCGCAAGTGGTTTGTCAAACCCACCGATCTCCGGCCTAAAGAGAAGGAAGACACCAACAAACCCTACGTAGTGGCCTTTCAGGTGCACAATCCAGCCGTCTTCGGGAAATCTATCCGCCAGGTGGCCTGCCTCGAACCGCACAAGTTTGTGATTTCGCGTCTCTGGCGAGGCGGGCAAGTATCTATTCCCACCTCGGAGAAGGAATTGCACGAAGCCGATCGCCTACTGGTGATTACCTCCGAAAAATACCTGCCGGCACTAACCGCTCTCTTCGGCGAGCAGGAACATACCGACTGGAACAAAGAAGACATCGACTGGAACGCCATCGACAGCCAGTTAGTCTCGCAACGCATTGTGATCACCCGTCCCCAACTCAACGGAAAGAAACTCTCCTCACTGCATTTGCGCAACAACTACGGCATCAACGTGAGCCGAATTTACCGCAGCGGCGTGGAGCTGTTGGCCACTGCCGACCTCACTCTTCAGATGGGCGACCGGCTGACGGTCATCGGTGAGGCTACCGCCATTCAAAACGTCGCGCACGCCATGGGAAATACCGTCAAAGACCTTGAAGCGCCCAACCTCGTGGCCGTTTTCGTGGGTATTCTCTTGGGACTGGCGCTGGGAGCCGTTCCGTTTGTCATTCCGGGCATCAGCACGCCGGTTAAGTTGGGATTAGCCGGTGGTCCCATCGTCGTGGGTATACTCATCGGAACTTTCGGCCCGCGCCTGCACATGGTAACTTATACAACCCGTAGTGCCAATCTGATGCTTCGCTCGCTCGGTCTTTCACTCTACCTTGCCTGTCTCGGATTGGATGCCGGCAAACACTTCTTCGAAACGGTATTCCGCCCCGAAGGAGTGTTGTGGATTGGCGTGGGTGCCGCACTTACCATCTTGCCGGTGCTGGTGGTGGGCATTCTTTCTGTCCGTCTGACGAAGATCGATTTCGGCAGCACCGCCGGCATGCTGTGCGGCAGCATGGCCAACCCCATGGCACTAACCTACGTCAACGACACGGTGGAAGGCGACAATCCGTCGGTCTCTTATGCCACGGTTTACCCCCTTTGCATGTTTTTGCGCGTGATTATCGCCCAGCTGATGCTGATGTTCTTTATGGGATAGGTACTGCGTGCCAAGGCTCACCCCAACAGGTTTAACAGGCCGCGTACCACCGTATATTTCCACCCGTAACGAGCGGCGGGCAGAGGTAGGAATCCCTCGCTACGAAGCGTGCGCAATTCTTGCCGGATGCGGGGCGAACGGTTGCGAATCAATTGGCGGAGATAGTCGATGGTGAGCATACTGGTGCGCCGCCGCAGTGCCGATGCCCGCAACGGATAATTCCCGTCGGAAATTTGCGCGGTGAGTTGACGCATGCCAGTTAATACCTGTCTGAAATCGGTACTTCGCCTGCGACGCATCATCTGGGTTTGCGACGTGGTGATGGAGGCTTCGGACCGTGTGTAGGCATACGCCGGATAGGCGGTCACCACCGTAGTGCCTGCCAACGCATAAGCCTCGGCCACAAAAAGCTCGTCTTCGTGAAAACAGCCTTCGGAAAAGCGCAATCGAGAACGGCACACGAACGAACGGCGAAAAAGATGACGGCAGGCACTCCCCGTGAAGTTATGTTGCAGCATATAGGCCGCTCCGGTGGGATATTTCCGGTAATGCAACCGCCCACGGAAACGGGGAGGCCGACTTCCGGCTTTTACCCGCTCCATTCCGTAGGAGAGCACATCGGGCGAGTAAGTGGTGAGCAATTCGGCGAGCCGGACAAGCGATTGGGGAAACAAATAATCATCCGCATCCAAAAACAGCAGGTAAGTGCCTGCGGCCGCATCCATTCCACGGTTGCGAGCACCTCCCAGCCCTCCTCCGCCGTCATTTTCCACCAGTACAATCTCATACTGCCCGGGGGCAAGCCCCTGCTGCTTGACCGAATCGGAACAACGCTCGACCAAGCGCTGATCGAAGCCACCGTAGCACGGTATGATGATGGATAGGAGTGGAATCATGGGAGGTGGGGCATCTGCGGTGACACCTCTGATATAAACGCCCGGGGCGATGTTCCATTGTGTGTTTTTCCCTTTTTTCTGCCCAATCTTTTCGAGATTTACCAAATTTACCCTACATTTGCCCTCAAATCAGACGCAGTTGTCCCCCAACTGCTTTCTCACCGGTTAATGTAAATCATGTAAAGTTATGCCTGTCATCGCACGCATCCATCCATGTTCTATTTTGCATAACGCCACCATCATTCGTTGCAGTGGTTCTTGGTCTTATTGTCTCCACGCGAGAACAATACCGAATAACCGTGGAGACAATCGCAACGACGATGGCGGCGTCCCCATGCTATATCCTGCGCCAACAATAACTATACTCGCGTAATCTCTCTCTTTGATTGGCTGTAAAAAAGGATATAAGCCGGAAGGGCACGACGCGAGTCGTGCCCTTCCCTTTTTAGGGGCGCTTTCTTTTCTGCAAAATTCATTGTACCTTCGCCCGCAAACAATCAGTTCACCCTATGAAAATACTGCTCATCGGAGAGTGCAGCAACCTGCACGCCAACTTAGCCGAGGGATT
>JAISHB010000025.1 GCA_031262785.1 Prevotellaceae bacterium | reverse complement strand
TCGCCGACAGAATTATTAATTTAAAAACAAACAAAATGAATACTTTTCTTAAAATTACACTTCCGAAACTCAAACGGGGCGCTTACTTCAATTTGATGATGACCATCTACACGTTGGCTATGGCCGACAAATTTATTGCACAGAAAATCGCTCCGTTGTTGGCGGCCTTCAAGATCGCCCTCGACCAGGTAGACAAGGCGTTGGCCATCAAGCGCAAAAGTGAATATACCGATCACATTCGCGCACTGAACGAGCAACGATTAACGTTCCTCTCTTCACTAAAGACGGCTGTGAACGGTTTTCTCAAATCCGACCCACTCTCTGCCGATGCGTTAGTTCTCTCTCATCTTTTCAAAGATTACAATATTAAGCATGGGATGCAACTCGACCAGCTCGACGGATTGTTTACAAATCTGATTACAGATTTGGAAGGGACGGCAGCCGCTGCGGTGAAGGCTCTCAACTTGCAAACCTTAGTGGCAGATATTAAAAAGAGTCATGAACAGCTGCAACAAGCCACCAAAGAACGTATGGACGAGGCCAACGAAAACGGCACTTCCCAACTCAAAGAGGCACGTGAAAATGCCGACAAGATATTTCATCAAATAACCAAGGTGATTGAAGCGTATACCATCACCGAAGGTGCCGAAAAATACAGCAATTTCATCGATCGGGCAAATACCGAAATCAAGCATTACAAGCAGCAAGCGCTCGGCGAGAAGGTGAAAGAGAAAATCCCCGGCGGCGATGGAGGCAACTCCGACGGCGAGGAGGAGGAGCCACCGCAAGGCTAAGTTGCCGGCGGCTGCTTCCTCTCAATGAGATAAACTAACGGGCTGATCCTGATTTACAGGGTCGCCCTTTTTTTGTATGACGCCAACCATCAAAACAGATTTCTTCGAGGTCGTTGGATGGAATCAATAGGCCAAAAAAAACGTTGGGAGACTCCCGGAGGAGATTTTCGAGGTGAATTTGGTGATTTGTGAAGGCTATAGTAGGTAAACAACGGGAGAATGCGATAGATTGGTTCTTGGAAGGTTAGAAAGTATAGAATAACCGGCAACATCATAAATGATGTTAAATAATCAACGGAAATTTGGGAATAGTATGTTCTAAAACATAAAATCACTTACCTTTGCACCGTGTTTTTCATGGTATTAGATTTAAGGTTAATAAGATTGGCTGTCTGAGATAGATAGCCTTCTTTTTTTATATACCCCCCTCTTCTTATCTTTTCCCGCCCCCATTCTGCGGCATTCCCATAATTTGCTTATTTTTGCGCTATACTTTACCAGAAAGAAAAACATAACGTAAGTAATCACAAGAATTATGAGCATCAAGATTCGTTTAATCGTCATGAACTTCCTGCAGTTTGCCGTGTGGGGAGCTTACCTGACTTCTATGAGCAGTTATTTGGTGAAAGTCGATTTGGCTTCACACATCGGTATGTTCTATGCTATGCAGGGCATCGTTTCACTTTTTATGCCGGCCATACTCGGCATCATTGCCGACCGGTGGGTTCCTGCTCAGAAACTATTGAGTTTTAGTCATTTGGTGGCGGCTTTCTTTATGCTGCTGGCCGGTTACTACGGGATGCAGGCGGGCGAAGACGTGGCCTTTGGCACGCTTTTCACCTACTATTCACTCAGTGTGGCTTTTTATATGCCCACCTTGGCGCTTTCCAATTCGGTGGCCTACAATGCCTTGGACAAAGCCGGATTAGACACCATTAAAACATTCCCTCCCATCCGCATTTTCGGAACCATCGGGTTTATCTGCTCGATGTGGGTGGTCGATTTGCTTGGGTTGCAAAATTCCTACGGACAATTCTTTGCTTGTGCCCTCATCGGGTTTGTTTATGCCGGTTATGCTCTGACGCTGCCCAACTGTCCGGTGAATCATGTAGGCACGGGAAAATCGCTGGTGGAAGCATTGGGGTTGCGTGCCTTTGCACTGTTTAAGCAAAAAAAGATGGCGCTCTTTTTTATCTTCTCGATGTTGTTGGGAGTTTCGCTTCAAATCACCAACGGATTTGCCAATCCCTATATCAGCAGCTTCGGAACTATTCCCGAGTATGCCGAAACCTTTGGCGTACAACATGCCAACATCTTGATTTCGCTCTCACAAATATCCGAAACGCTTTGCATCTTGCTCATCCCCTTCTTTTTGAAACGGTTCGGCATCAAACAAGTGATGTTGATTGCCATGTTGGCGTGGGTGCTGAGGTTTGCTCTCTTCGGCACGGGCAATCCCGGCAGCGGCGTGTGGATGTTTGTGCTTTCCATGATTGTCTACGGGGTTGCATTCGACTTTTTCAATATCTCCGGTTCGTTGTTTGTGGACAAAGAGACGGATAAGGATATACGCTCGAGCGCACAAGGTGTCTTTGTGATCATGACCAACGGATTTGGAGCCACCATCGGTACCTTGGGAGCGCAGGCGGTGGTCAATCACTTTGTAGACTTCAACACCACTGTTCCGCAAGTGACCCAATGGCAATCGGCTTGGTTCACTTTTGCGGGGTATGCTTTAGTGGTGGCGCTGTTGTTTGCCGTGGTTTTTAAATACAAAAAGAAATAGGAGAAGAACCATGAGTCACTCCCAAAAAGTAGAACTAAAAGTAACCGGCATGTACGGGAACGTATCGCCCACGGCCGCCGCCATGCTGACACTGGGCGAAATAGACGGAACGCGCCAATTATCGGTTATCGTAGGAGCTACTGAGGCACAATCCATCATGGTGAGCCTGCGCGGCATTACGCCGCGCCGCATGCTCACACACGATTTGTTTGCCTCTTGTTTGGAAACACTTCACGTGGCCATGTCGCGTGCCCTAATATATAAGGAGGACAACGGCCTTTTCTATTCCTACATTTACCTGAAGGTGGAGAGTGTTATCATCCGCATTGATGCGCGTACCTCCGATGCCATTGCCATGGCCTTGCGCATGAAAGCACCCATCTATGCCACCGAAGAAATCCTGGACGCACATCAAATCCGCCCCAACCATCGGCAGGACGAACCCAAAAATACCATCGGTAAAAGCTACGACCTGCCCTCGGACGATTTTCTCAAAGAAGACACCCTCGATGTGTTGCAAACCCTCTTGCATCGTGCCGTGGAAGAGGAAAACTACGAGCAGGCAGCCTATCTGAGAGATGAAATCAATGCCCGCAAACAACAAGCGGCCAACGGCGAGACTCCGTCGGAGGATTCCAACGAATAATCCTGCCCGATGCATCTCTTCTACACACCCGACATTGCATCCACCAACTTGCTTCCCGAAGAAGAAGCGCGCCACTGTTTGCGCGTGCTGCGTTTAACAGCCGGCGATGAAGTGATGCTCACCGACGGCAAAGGAAATTTCTATGTAGCCACGATTGCACTGGCCACGGGTAAACAATGTTTGGTGGAGATTTCCCGCACAATTGCCCAACCGGCACTTTGGCAGGGACATCTGCACGTGGCCATGGCTCCCACCAAAAGCATCGAGCGTACCGAATGGTTCGCAGAGAAAGCCACCGAAATAGGATTGGATGAACTCACCTTTCTGGATTGCCGCTTTTCGGAGCGACGCACGGTGAAAACCGAACGCATCGAGAAGATTCTGGTCGCCGCCATGAAACAATCGCTCAAAGCACGTCTGCCCCGGCTCAACCCCATGACCGATTTCGACCGCTTCATCTGCACCCCGCGCAGCGGGCAGAAATTTATTGCCCATTGCTACGAAACAGAAAAGCCCTTGTTGCAAAACCTTCTAAAAACAGGCGAAGATGCCGTGGTATTGATCGGACCCGAGGGCGATTTCAGCCAGGAAGAGGTGCAACGCGCCCTGTCGGCCGGCTATCAAGCGGTAAGTTTGAGCGCCTCACGCCTGCGAACCGAAACCGCCGCCTTGGTGGCTTGTCATTTGATGGCTATGGCTGCTTCTCCGTCAGATGTTTCCAATAGCGCACGGGCATGTCTTGGCGCTGCTTGCGCGGATTCATCCGTTC
This sequence comes from Prevotellaceae bacterium, assembly GCA_031262785.1. Classification (GTDB taxonomy): domain Bacteria; phylum Bacteroidota; class Bacteroidia; order Bacteroidales; family Bacteroidaceae; genus Bacteroides. The sequence continues at coordinate 10,071 of JAISHB010000025.1, read as the reverse complement.
TTTAATGCAAATGGCTTTGAAATAGGTCTTCCACAGGTTTTGGAAGAGCAATTCTTCGCGATCCATCAAACTTTCGTCGAGCATGCCGGTAATTAAATGACGGGCACGGGCATCGCCCGCCTCAACGGTGACTTTGCGCAACTCCCGTCCGTCGTAATAAAACCCATAGCACCTTTTTAAATCGTAAATCAGCCAGCGTTGGTCGGCAAACCGATCGCGGAAATGCTCCACAGCCAACGGAAGGGCATTCTTTTCAGGTTCTACGGCGGCAAAGAAGGTGCCGTCGGCCGCCTTTTGAAAGCGTACAAACTGCATCAGGCGCGTGCGTTCCCAATCGACCCGTTTCCACATACGTGAAAATTCCAAGACCACCGGATCGCCAAAATTGGTTTCGATGCTTCCCGTCGCCTCTATCGCCTTGCAACTGTAGCGGAAAAGCAAAAGCGGCGTTTCCGGCTCTTCGGCCAGCCAAACCTCCATAAACGCTTGCAAGGCCGAAGCCGAGAGCTTTTTTTGCAGCCCCCGCCACACCCGTTCGGCCTTCCGGGTATCAGTGGTCACGCAATAGGTTTGGTCGTAGAAGAGCGGCAAAGGTTCGGCCTCCGACAACAACCGGTCGGGGAAGCTCCGGCGGGCATACGCCTCGAAGACCACTGTCAGTAATCCTTCAAAGGTGAAATCGAATTGAACAATACACATAAAAGCGAGGCGGGGGATGGTTTGCGAAGGCTCACTCTTCAAAGAGCAGCTGCAATTGCCTCTCTTGGGTCGGCTTTTTGACCAACAATCGCCGAACTCCTTGAGGATGTAGCTCGTGAATGGTTTGCGCGGGCAGTTCGTTGCAAGTAATGAAGTATTGTGCCTTCTTCCATACGATGCCGATGCGCTTTAATTCGTAGAAACCAAGTCGCGAAAAGCGGCGCGAGGCAACGATGAGGCGCGCCGACTTCACCCCGATGCCGGGCACGCGAAGTATCATTTCGTAATCGGCACGGTTGACATCGATGGGGAACTCTTCGGGATGACGCAACGCCCAGGCGAGCTTGGGATCGACCTCCAGATCGAGGTTAGGAAAGGCCTCGTCGAGAATTTCATCGGCCTTGAAGTGATAGAAACGCATCAACCAGTCGGCTTGATACAAACGGTTCTCCCGAACGAGCGGAGGTTGTTTCAAGGCAGGCAACCGGCCGTCGTAGGTATTCACCGGAACATAGCCCGAATAGTAGACGCGCCGCATCGAAGAGCCGCGATAGAGTGCCGACGAGAGATACAGAATCTCTTTATCGCTCTCGGGCGTAGCCCCGACAATCAGTTGCGTACTTTGTCCGGCCGGCACGAAGCGGGGAGCCAACCGGTATTTCCGACGCTCTTCTTTGTTCTCGAGTACGCCTTGTTGAATCAGACGCATGGGTTGATACACGCTCCGGTGGTCTTTTTCGGGCGCCAATCGTTTCAAGTGCTCTTCGTTGGCAATTTCCACGTTGACACTTAAGCGATCGGCATACCGACCGGCCTCGACCAACAGCTCGCGGCTGGCTCCCGGAATGGTTTTCAGATGAATGTAGCCGTTGAACCGGTTGGCGCGCAACTCACCGGCCACACGTGCCAGCCGTTCCATCGTGTAGTCGGGATTACGCACCACACCCGAGCTGAGAAACAATCCCTCGATGTAGTTGCGTCGATAAAATTCGAGCGTCAGCTCGACCAGTTCGCCCACCGACAGCGTGGCGCGCGGCAAATCGTTGCTGCGTCGGTTCACGCAATAGGCACAATCGTAGATACAATGATTGGTCAGCATCACTTTAAGCAACGAGATGCAACGACCGTCGTCGGCAAAGCTGTGGCAGATGCCCACGCCGCCCACGGTGTTCCCGAGCATCCCTTTTTGATTGGAACGCGCGCTGCCGCTGCTCGAACACGACACGTCGTATTTGGCCGATTCGGTCAAAATCTTCAATTTCCCAAGTACTTGCTCGTTCATGCTGCCGATAGTAGCTAAAAAAGGCGGGAAGCTTCGGAAACATTCGTCTATGTTTTCAAGCTTCCCGCCAATTTCTTACCGTTTCTATCCGTTCTATTTAGACGCGTCGATAGATACTTTACGGAATTCCTTCATTTTCTTCTCAATCAGCATGGATGTTTTACGGGCACGGGTACCGGCTGTTTTGTTACCGTTGTTCAACTGCAGAGTGGCATCTTTTACGAAGCCTTCATACAGGGCGGCAATTTCACTAACTAAATCTTTCATATTCGCTTTAAAAATTAATGTTACGTCGTTAATCTGTGCGACAAAATTACATCCTTTTTTGATTCCGCTGCTCGAATAAGACTATTTTTTTTGAGATTGGCTTTAAAAAAAGGCACTTTTATTACCTTTGCACCCGATTAACGAGTAAAACAATTCCCAACAATGAGCATCCTCGCCACTATTTTCAAGAAAAATTCCTCTACCGCAGCTCCAAAGAAGAATGTAGAAGACTTTATGTCGCTCACCCGCGTCTACTTCCAGTCGGTCATTGCGACCAATCTTGGAATTACCAACATCCGTTTCGTGCCCGACGTGGCCAATTTCAAACGTATCTTTAAGATACCCACGCAGGGAGGACGATTGGGACAAGGCGAAAAGAGCGCCTCGCGCAAAATGATGATGCAAGACTACGGCCTGAGCGAAAACTTCTTCAAAGAGATTGATTCGTCGGTGAAAAAACATTGCCGCACGCAAAACGACGTGCAATCGTTCCTCTTTATGTATCAAGGTTTCTCGCAAGACTTGATGATGCTCATGGGAACGCTGATGCAATGGAAGCTGCGCGTGCCCTCTTTCTTCAAAGGAGCCTTGCGTGCCATGACCGAAAAGACCGTGCACCAAGTATGCACCCGCCAGGTGTGGAAAAAAGATGATGTCCACAAAACAGCCGCCTCGGTGCGCATGTATCGGGAGCGTCTGGGCTACTCCGAGCAGTGGATCACCGAATATGTATACACCATTTTGCTGTTGGCCAAAAAAGAGCCGAAGCCCAAAAACCAAGAGGCCCCCAAAGCATAACCCCCTGCCCCGCAAATAGATTTCTCTTTTTTATAAAACGCCCGAGGCACCGATACTTTAAGCAAACGCCTTTGCCAAACGCTTAAAAGTCGGTGCCTTTTTCGTCTCCTTGTTTCGTACACGATTGCAAACAAACCGAAAAATACATTAAACCATTTGCCCGCCGGCTGCCTTCACCCTGCTTCTTTCGGTTTTTTTGCATATATTTATGCAGTCAACTTACCCGTTCTAGTATGAAGCAGCAAAAAATTCTCGCACTCACCCTGTCGCAACTCCAACAGCTCTACCAAAAGGAGCTTCCCCAGGTAGTGCAATTAGCCCGGACAAATCCTCATCCACAGCAGTTTAAAGAGTCCCTTTCGGCCTACCTTCAAAGCAACCCCGCTTACGATTCCGATGCCCTCCACCAACTCCAGCTCTTAATCCGCTACGACGGAGCCAATCTGCACGAACTATCCACCAACCGCCCGGTGGCGTCAACCACTTTGGGGGCGCTGCACGCCTTCCTCGCCGATGCGCTCGACGAAGAGGCGGAAACAGATCTCTTCATCGACCTCTTTTTTCAGTTTAAACGCCTCACCCAACCCCCGCGTCCGCTGCCCTCACCCCAACGCATCAAAAGCTGGAGCGAGCGCTGGCCGAGCGGACTCGATGCCCAGGTGCAAACCATCCGAAGTGCCAACAAAGAACGCATGGTGCACGTGCTGATACAAAAAATCGAGCATCGCCGCCACACCCCTTCGCGCTATCGCTTCGCAGAAGGCGCCGACTATGAAGAGAAATACCGCCAGGTGTGCGCCTGGTGGGACGATTTTCGGTTTCACCTGGCCATGGCGGCCAAAACCCCCTCGGAGGTGAACCGTTTGCTGGGCAATTCGCTCTCGCCCGAGACGATGTATCTGCTCGGGCGCGCCCGAAAAAAGGGAATGCCCTTTTTTGTAACCCCCTACTACCTCTCCTTGCTCAACTGCACGCATCAGGGATACGATGATGAGAGCCTGAGAAGCTACATCCTCTATTCGCCGCAATTGGTGGAGGCCTACGGCCATATCCGGGCTTGGGAACGCGAAGATATGGTGCAGGATGGCAAGCCCAATGCTGCCGGATGGTTGTTGCCCGACGGACACAACATTCACCGTCGCTACCCCGAGACGGCGATTCTCATCCCCGACACCATGGGACGCGCCTGCGGCGGATTGTGTGCCTCGTGCCAACGGATGTATGACTTTCAAAGCAAACGATTAGGCTTCGAATTTGAAGAGCTTCGTCCCAAAGAGACGTGGGAAAAGAAGCTTCGACGACTGATGGCCTATTTCGAGGAAGATACCCAGCTGCGCGACATCCTCATTACCGGCGGCGACGCCCTGATGAGCCAGAACAAAACCCTGCGCAACCTGCTCGAGGCCGTTTATCGCATGGCCGTTCGCAAGCGCAAGGCCAACGCCACCCGTCCGGACGGCGAAAAATATGCCGAGTTGCAACGCGTGCGATTGGGTACGCGTCTGCCCGTCTATCTTCCCATGCGTGTGAACGACGAATTGGTCGAGATTCTGCGCGAATTCAAAGAAAAAGCCTCCGCCGTGGGCGTGAGCCAGTTCTTCATCCAGACCCATTTTCAAACGCCCCTCGAACTAACGCCCCAGGCATGCGAAGCATTGCATAAACTCCAGCAGGCAGGCTGGCTCATCACCAACCAATTGGTTTTCAACGTGGCCGTCTCTCGCCGCGGCCACACCGAAAAGCTTCGGCGCCTGCTACACCAACTGGGCGTGGTGAGTTATTACACCTTTTCGGTCAAAGGATTCGAAGAGAACCGGGCGGTATTCACTCCCGCCTGCCGATCGATGCAAGAACGGTGCGAAGAGAAGCATCCCACCCGCGCCACCGACCGCAACGTGCTCAATCTACCCGGCATTGGCAAGAGCATGACCTTCAGCTGGGTAGGTTCCCTGCCCGACGGCCGGCGCATCCTTTGCTTCGACCACGACCGAACCCGTCGTCACAGCCCCATCATCGATAGTCTGGGGAAAGTCTACATCGTGGAGAACAAATCCGTGGCCGCCTACCTGCGGCAGCTCGATGGGCTGGGCGAAGAGACGGAAGAATACGCCACCATCTGGAACTATACCACCGGACAAACCCAACCGCGCTTTAGTCTATACGCCTATCCCGAATTTCCATTCCGCCTCACCGGGCGGATGAGCAATCTGCAGCTCCAATAAACAAAAACCGGTGTGTGTCGACTCATTTTCGCGCACCAAAAGTCTCAAACCGGTCGGAATGAGACTTTCGGCAAGCTCCAACGATCTCAAACAAAGTGAAATGGAATTTTCGGCAGGCTCCAATGGTCTCAAACAAAGTGGAATGAGACTTTCGGCAAGCTCCAATGGTCTCAAACAAACAGGTTTGAGACTTTCGGCAGGCTCCAACGGTGTAAAACAAGGAGGTTTTGGATTTTCGGCAGGCTAAAACGCTCCCAAAGCGCGTGCCTTTAAAGCAACCGGCCCTTCTTCTGCCCGCAAGAGGGACGACCGCAAGATGAGACGCCGGAAAAATCATAAAAACCGTGGCAAAATTAGATAGACTGGCAAAGAAACACTATTTTTGCCACGGTAATCCATGGTTTTAGCAACGAAAAAAACAACGCCTTATGAATGAAATGGTAGCACACAACCTGAAAAGTATAAGAAGCATCTCGGAATTTACCCAAGAAGAGGTAGCTTCTGCATTGGGAATTACCCGTTCTGCCTATAGCAACTACGAAAGCGGCGAACGTGAAATGCCTTTGCCCCTGTTGGAGAAAGCGGCCGATTTGTTCGGTTGCGAACTCTACCTGTTTTTTGAAGAAGAACTTCCCAAGGATATGGCCTTAGCGGCAGCTTTCCGGATAAAAGATTTCAAACAGGAAGATTTGCCTGAAATGATGCGCTTTAAAGAGATTGTTAAATCGTACATCAAAATGGATCAACTCATCCGTGCCTTATGACCAAAGAGAGTGAAAGACGATTAATCGAACAACAGGTCGTAAACTTCCGTCAGGAAGCAGAATTGGGCTATACCGATGCGCTGAATATAAAAAGCTTGCTGCTGAAGCTAAAAGTCGTGAGCGTGTTTCGCCCCTTGTCGGATGAGTTTTGTGGAATGAGTTTGAAGGACTCTTCCGCACGTCGTTTTATGCTGATCAATTCCAATCAACCCATCGGACGCCAACATTTTACCATCGCTCATGAGCTGTATCATCTGTTTGTGGAAGAGAATTCCAAACCACATCGATGTACCTCAGGCAACAGCTCCAAAAATCCTGTTGAACGACAGGCCGATTTGTTTGCCTCCATGCTGTTGATACCGGCAGAGGGCATATTGCGGCTGCTACCGAAAAATGAAGTGCAGAGAGGCGATGTCTCTTTGGCTTCCGTATTAATGATGGAGCACTACTATGCGGTCTCGCGCCAGGCGTTGCTGAATCGGTTGGGCGATTTGGGATTCATCAACAAACACTCCAAAGAGCAACTCTCGAAGATTCCGGCAAGACAATCCGCACGCGACTATGGCTACGACACCGCACTCTATTTTTCGGGCAACGAGAACCTGATTATCGGAGATTTTGGAGAAAAAGCCCGCACTCTTTTCGATGCCGGCAAGATTTCCGAGGGGCATTACTTAGAACTCTTGAATAAGTTGAACTACCATGCGCATGAACAGTAAAACCAAAATCGTTCTTGACTCGGATGTGGTCATTCATTTCATCAAAGGCAACTGTTTTTCCCTATTATTAGACATCTTTCCCGAATATCAATACCTAATACTCGATGTGGTTTATGCCGAATTAGCTAAAAGCACGCAAACCAAAACGCTAATAGATAACGTGTCCCATCACATGGCTTCTAAACTCCTGCGGGTCGATTTCAATCCGTCCGGCTCCATGATGAAAGAGTATGCCCTCCTGTTAAAAACCTTTGGAAAAGGAGAGAGTGCTTGCATGGTTTACTGCAAATCTAATCGCGACGTATTGGGAAGCAGCAACCTCAAAGACATCAAAGCATATTGCGAATCAAACGGCATCACCTATTTAACTACAATCGACTTTCTTTACTATGCATACCTGCGGAAGAAAATGTCCAAACAGGAGTGTGATGCTTTCATACAAGAAGTGATAGCCAAAGGGAGCAAGCTTCCGATGATTGATATCTCACACTACGCCTGTTCGGTCATTATCTAATCTTTCCTCTCCCTAAAACGCTCCCAAATCATACGAAAAGAGACGTCGCGCATCCTCCTCAAGCAGGGAGAATCCGTAGAGCGTGCGATGTTTCTCCGACACCACGATGCTGACGATGGGATGGTCAAGTTTGGCGCGCCCCAACAACTCCCCGTCCCAGGAAAATTTCAAAATCTGCGGCCGGAAAGCCTCCAGGTTCTGCTCCACCTGGCCGGCATCCCTGCCAATCCACATCACGTAGATAAACTTGTCTGTGGCCGAGGGCACCACAAAGTAGATCCTCTCTTCCCCCGAGGCTTTTTCCCCCTCGATAGTGACCTTTTTAAGGAGATTACCCTTGTCGTCGAAGAGTTTAAAGGTGGGGTGGTCGCCATAGAAGGCGGCAAAGCGGTGCAACCCTTCATGGGCGCAACTGTATTTACTAAGATGCCCGCTCTTTTGACGTAAACTCATCGACAGCTCTTCTTGTGCCAGGGGTGCAACTGCCGTTTCGGTTCCGTTCGTTCGGTTTAGCAGGCGAAACTCATGGGTGCTCTTGTCCGTCTGATTGACGTTGAAAACATACGTATCGGCGCTCAACCGCTTGAAGTTGTTTACCGGATCTTCCGTGGTGACTACCGGGCTGTTTGCTTCGCTTCCGCCCACCGGCACAAAGGTGCTGTCGGTCACTTGATAGCGGGTGAGCCTGTTTCGGTCTAAAATCTCGAAATCGTGTGCCCCGGTGTTGATGGTTTCGGCATTGGGGAAGAAAAAGTCATTGGGGCCGCCGCCTTTCCGACCGTAGGAGTAGCAATAGGTCACTTCCGGCAGGCGGAACACCTTGAAGATGCTGTCCTTAACGCCATCCAGCAGGACGAGTTTGTCGTCTTCGTCGGTGAGGTAGAGTTTCATCGGGCGGAGCACATCCACCGGCAGCTCGTGTATCTCTGCCTTCAGCGCGAGAACCTTATCGGGCAAGGCAGTTGGTTGGGTTTGACCGCCCCCGCCACATCCGGCAAGCAGCAGACAGACCGCTAAAAAGAAAAAAGGATATCGTTTCATAATAGCATATCGTATTTGAGGATTGAAAAAGGGTGCGCCTTGTAGACGCACCCTTTTATGAAATGTAAATAAGGGATGTTTCTTACTTCACCAATACTTTACGGGCAGCAGAGGTTCCGTCTTCATACACCTCGCGGATGATGTAGATGCCGCGTTGGGTGGGTTCTTTCACCCGCATACCGCTCAGGTTGTAGTATGCTTTCGATACCACTACCTTGGCAGCGTCTACCTTGGTGTCGGCAATGCCGGTGGCGGGATCGGAAGCTTTGGTGGCGGCCAGGAACTTCACGCCGTTGACAACTGTTTTGATACCGTCATCACTTAGCGATTGCCAGCTGTCGTCGCACGACCACGGGAGCAACAGATAAAGGTTCTTACCCGTGCCGTCGTCGTGAGTGTGGATGGCATTAACAGGAGTTCCGTTATTGTCAACCGTAGCAAATACAGGATCAGCTGCGGTTACGTCGTTGGTGGAATAACCTTGGATGAGGTTATTATCGGCATTGTCTGCGGTAAATATCTGGCAGCTTCCGTCGGCAGCGATGGTTACGCCTTCAAAGATGGCGTGCGATCTGTAAGCTTCGGCCACGGTGAGTTTCGACTGTCCCTTAATGGCACCCTTGTCCGGATTTACACCTGCACCCCAATTCCAAACAGAACTCTTATAAGCAAACGACTTCATGCTGAGGAAAGGAACCTTGTTGATGATATCTTTCATGGCAATTACATATTGATGTCCGCTACCAATAGCTTCTTGCAGAATAACCACATCATAAGCCAGCAGCGAAGGAACATCGGCAACAGCCAAGGCGGCATCATCCAAATCTTTCACATCTTTGAGCGTAACCTCATAACCGGCAGCTTGCAATGCGGGATAGATTTTGTCTTTCTCGATGGTCCATTTCGAACCGTCGGTCGAATAATCGCTCTTGTAGACGTAAGCTACTTTGATGGGGGCGGCGGGAGCTTCTTCGGAAATGGTGAGACCTAATAAAAGAAGACCACCACTGTTGGTAAATGTGGCATCACCGTCGGCAATAACAGTCAGATCATAAACAATGTCTCCTGTTTCATCGCCAAGCTTGTAAGTAGATTCACCTACTACACCGTCTAAGTTCGTAACTTCACTAATACCTCGACTGCCAGTTGTGCTTGCACTCCTAACTTTAAGGGCTACTTTCTGGCCTTTCTTCAAGCCCTTGATGGTAACCGGACCTGTTTTACCCAATTGAACACAATTGGTTCCATGATTAAATCGAATGGTGAAGTTCGTTGCAGCTACCGAAAAGAATTCAATCCCTTCGAGTTCGGAAATGGCTACACCATTAGCGCTTATAACCCCTTCAACAGCGTTGATATTTCTATAACGCTGAACTTCTTCACCGGATAAAACCGGCTCCCAATTAGCCACATCAGTTTTCAAATTAGTGATGGTTGCATCACTCCATTTTGTCCAATCGTAGCTCTTTACAACCGTTTGCGCACTAAGCATACTTGTTAATCCCAAGCACATGCCAAGCAGCATGATTTTCTTTGCGTAATTTTTCTTCATAACTACAGTGTTTTTAATGAATTAATAATAGATAATAGAGCAAAAACGTGCCAAATACATCTCTTTTTACATTTGACCTACAAAGAAAGAGAGTTCTTGGTAGTAGAGATGTGTAAATAGTGACGTTAATCATTCGTAAAATGACATTAATGCCTGTTTATGCAAGAGAAGAGACCCATAAATAGGCAGGTATGCCACAAAAATAAGAGCCGA
>JAISHB010000135.1 GCA_031262785.1 Prevotellaceae bacterium | reverse complement strand
GTTGGGGCCCATGGCGTGCATCAGCAGGTAGTTGGTGGGGTCGTACTCCAATCCAACCGTTTGCGAGATACGAGCCGAGTCGGGTACGGCCGACACGCCGGCGTTGCCAATGAGCGGATTGATCTTATTCTCTTTCTTGAGCACAAGGTTGAACAGCTTGACGAAAATCACACCCGAAGTGGTGGCAATGATGAACGACAAGGCACCCAGCAGGAAGATGAGGATGGAGTCTTTGGTTAAGAACTCCGAGGCCTGCGTGGAGGCACCGACGGTCAGTCCGAGCAAGATGGTGATGGTGTCGATCAGCGGACCGCGTGCCGTTTCGGCCAAGCGGCGGGTGACACCACTCTCTTTAAGCAGGTTACCGAAGAACAACATACCCAGCAGCGGCAAACCCGAAGGCACCAGGATGGTGGTGAGCAACAACCCGATGATGGGGAAGATAACCTTTTCGGTGTGCGAGACCACGCGGGGCGGTTTCATGCGAATCACGCGCTCTTTCTTGGTGGTGAGTAGTCGCATGATGGGCGGTTGTATCACCGGAACCAACGCCATGTAGGAGTAGGCCGACACGGCGATAGCTCCCATCAGATTGGGCGCCAGTTTGGAAGAAAGGAAGATCGCCGTGGGACCGTCCGCTCCTCCGATGATACCGATAGCTCCTGCTTGCATGGGGTCGAATCCCATCCACAGCGCAATCATGTAGGCTCCGAAGATGCCGAACTGGGCGGCCGCTCCCACTAAAATGAGCTTCGGATTCGAGATGAGCGCCGAGAAGTCGGTCATGGCACCGATGCCCAGGAAGATGAGCGGCGGATACCAACCCGAGGTCACTCCCTGATACAGAATGTTGAGCACCGAGCCTTCTTCGTAGATACCCACCTTGAGGCCGGCATCCATATTGAACGGGATATTGCCGATGAGCATACCGAACCCGATGGGAATCAGCAGCATCGGCTCAAACTCTTTGGACACCGCCAAATAGATGAAAAACAAACCCACGCCAATCATAATGAAGTGCTGGTAGGTTGCGTTGGCAAACCCGGTGTACGTCCAAAAGTCGGCGAGGTTGTTTCCTAAGAAGTTGATAAAGTCTCCCATATTCTTATTCGATAATTACAAGGTCAGTACCTTCGAGAACCGAGTCGCCTTTGTTCACATTGACGGCGGTTATCTTGCCGTCTTTGTCGGCGTTGATGTTGTTCTCCATCTTCATGGCTTCGAGGATGAGGATGGTTTGTCCGCGTTTCACCTGGTCGCCCACTTTAACTTTTACATCGAGGATGACACCGGGCAGGGGCGATTTCACACCCGACTTGCCGGTGGACGGAGTAGAGGGTTTGCTCACGCTTACGGTCGGAGCGGCCGGAGTGGTGGCGGCCGGACGGGCAACGGGTTTGATAATCACTTTGGGAGCTTTTTCCATCTCCACCCGATAGGGTGTTCCGTTTACTTCCACGTGTGCAATGTTCTCTTCGATGTCTTTCACGGCTACGTTGTAGAGGTTGCCGTTTATCTTATATTTATACTCTTTCATCGTTCTACTTTTATTTGATTAGCATATTGTTGGGGCGCATTACCATAGTTTTCTGTGCGGCGCCTCGCGCAAGGTGTAAATCTTCGAACTCCACGGCGAATAGGTGCGTTTAACGCGGTTCATGGTCAGTACGGTATCTTCCACGTCGTGCACATCGTTTTGAAATTCGTGCATCGCCATGGCAATGGCTGCCATCACCTCGCCCGGCGCTTCTCCCAGCAGATTCTCTTTAGCTTCTTGCTTGTCGGTGGTGCCTTTGGCCTTCATGGCGTTGCGCCGGCTCAGAGTCACGGAGACTTTGCCTACTACAAAGAAGGAAACGAAGAGCAGTATCAGTGCGAAGAAGACCACACTCATGGCGCTGATAGACATACCCACGCCTTCGGCATCGTGCTGCTCAAACTTCTCCATCTTGTCATTGCTTTCGAGGGTTTTGTTGTTGGTGCTCGGAGTGACATATTTGTCGGGGCTTGCTCCTTTCACTTCCCAGTCGGCGGCACTGTGTCCCACACCATCTACTTTGCGTGCGTAGGATTGGTTGGCGGTAAGCGTGCCGGCGGGTATGGTAATTTCGTCCATCAGCTTGCGTCCCGAGTCGAACAAACCAATCCAGGTGGTTTTGTTCGGATCAAGCGTGAAATCGGTGTGAAAGGTGCCTTTTGTCTTGCTTCCGTCCGCCCAGAAGAGGGCATGTTGGCGCGGGGGGATTTTGGTGAGTACATCTCCTTTAGGTATGAAGTATCTGCTGGTATCCCCCGGCGTATTGCTCATCCACAGGCGGTAGGCAGCCAAATCGGCGCTACCGAACGAACGATTGAAGATTTCAATCCAGGGACCGTGCACGCCGTAGTCGTCCTGAAAGTTGCCCTGATTGTCCATCAGCACTTCGTTCAGAACCAACTTCACATTGGAGGCTTGTTCCTTGCAAGAGCTGAACAATCCGGCCGCAGCGAGCGCCAGTGCGAATATTCCTGTTTTTATTCTGTTCATAATCTGATTTTTTGGGGATTACAACGGAATATTGCCGTGTTTCTTCGAGGGATTGACGAGCTTCTTGGTTTGCAGCTGTTGCAGGGCGCGAATAATGCGGAACCGGGTGTTGCGCGGCTCAATGACATCGTCGATGTAGCCATATTTGGCAGCATTGTAGGGATTGGCGAAGAGCTTGGTGTATTCGGCCTCTTTTTCGGCCAGGAACTCGGTGGGATTCTCATGTTCCTTGGCTTCGCGGGCGTAGAGCACTTCTACGGCTCCGGCGCCACCCATCACGGCGATTTCGGCCGTCGGCCAGGCGTAGTTCATGTCGCCGCGCAGCTGTTTGCAGCTCATCACGATGTGCGAACCGCCGTACGACTTGCGCAGGGTCACCGTCACCTTGGGTACGGTTGCTTCGCCGTAGGCGTAGAGCAATTTGGCTCCGTGCAGAATCACTCCGTTGTATTCCTGACCGGTGCCGGGCAAGAATCCCGGTACGTCCACCAGCGATACGATGGGGATGTTGAAGGCGTCGCAGAAACGCACGAAGCGGGCGGCTTTACGCGATGCATTGCTGTCGAGCACGCCGGCCAAGTATTTTGGCTGGTTGGCTACCACGCCCACCGACTGTCCGTTGAAACGGGCAAAGCCGATGATGATGTTTTTGGAGTAGTCTTTCTGTATCTCGAGGAATTCCCCGCCGTCTACGATGGCGGCAATCACTTCATACATGTCGTAGGGCTTGTTGGGGCTGTCGGGGATGATTTCGTTGAGCGAATCTTCCAGACGGTCTGCCGGATCGGTACATTCCAGCAGGGGAGCCTCTTCGAGGTTGTTCTGGGGGATGTAACCGAGCAGTTTGCGCAGCAATGCCAATCCTTCCTCTTCCGTTTTAGCCGTGAAGTGCGTTACGCCCGATTTGGTGGAGTGTACGCTGGCACCTCCGAGGGCTTCCTGGGTTACATCTTCGCCCGTGACGGTTTTCACCACTTTGGGGCCGGTGAGGAACATATAAGAGGTACCTTCCATCATCAGGGTGAAATCGGTCAGTGCCGGTGAGTAAACGGCGCCGCCGGCGCAAGGACCGAAGATACCGGATATTTGGGGAATGACCCCCGAGGCCAGAATATTGCGTTGGAAAATTTCGGAGTATCCCGCCAAGGCGTTGATTCCTTCTTGAATGCGCGCTCCGCCGGAGTCGTTCAGCCCAATCACGGGGGCGCCCATTTTCATGGCTTGATCCATGATTTTGCAGATTTTCAGCGACATCGTCTCCGAGAGTGAGCCGGCCGACACGGTAAAATCTTGCGCAAAGATGTAGACCAAGCGTCCGTCGATGGTTCCGCATCCGGTCACCACGCCGTCGCCAGGGTAGTGCTTTTTCTCCATGCCGAAGTTGGTGCAGCGATGTTCTACAAACATGTCCATCTCTTCGAAGCTGCCTTCGTCCAGTAGCATGGCTATGCGTTCGCGGGCGGTGTATTTACCTTTCTCATGTTGCTTGGCGATGGCTTTTTCGCCGCCGCCCATGCGAGCAGCCGCGCGCCGATCGATCAGTTCTTTAATTTTTTCGAGTTGATTGCTCATGGGGATTGTATTGTTAGATAAGTATTGATTAACATTCGCACAATTCGGTGAGTACGCCTTGGGTCGACTTGGGGTGCAGGAAGGCGATGTGCAATCCTTCGGCTCCCGCGCGCGGGGCTTTGTCGATGAGTCTGACTCCGGCCGCTTCGGCCTCGGCCAACGCCTGGGCTACGCCATCTTCTACGGCGAAGGCTACATGATGCACACCGGCGCCGCGGGTTTCGATAAACTTGGCGATGGTGCTCTCCGGACTGGTGGGTTCGAGCAACTCGATTTTGGTTTCTCCCACTTTCAGAAAAGCGGTTTTAACTTTTTGGTCTTCTACAACCTCGATGTTGTAGCACTTCAAACCCAGTACGTTCTCGTAGTAGGGTAGCGCCTCTTCAATGCTCTTTACGGCAATGCCCAGGTGCTCAATGTGTGAAATCTTCATAATGGTGTTGATAATGTAATGTGACAGCCCGAATTAGGTAGGCTGAAAAACTCCGCAAAGGAAGATATTTCTGTTTACATAGAGAAATGTTTCTGCAACAAAATACACCTTTTTTTAAAATATACCGCCCCCTATCCTCCCCCTACAAAATCAGCCCGCGCATCGGGGATGCAGCGGGCTGAATAAAAGCGGTTTACGGGGAGAAGCCGGGCGCAGGGACTTAGCCTTGCGGAGGCTCTTCTTCGTCCCCGTCGGAGTTGCCTCCGCCACCCGTATTTCCGCCTCCGGGCAGGTTGGATACTTTTTCTCCGAGGGCATCTTGCTTATAATGCTTGATTTCGGTGTTGACGCGGTCGATAAAATCGTCGTAGGCACCGGTGCCGTCCATCAGGGCGAGCGATTCCACCACTTCGAGCAGTTGGCGGTAGGCTTCGGTGGCCTGGGCGCGTGCGATCTTCAGACGGGCAATGCCGTCGGCGTCGGTCTCGTCCAGCCGCTCTTTGGCAAGCTCCAGAATTTGGGTATGCAACCCTTTGATGTTCGAAACGAAAGATTGCAGGTTCAGCGCCTTTACGGCGGCGGCGGCCTTCCCCTCCAAGTCGGTAATCAAATTAGCGAATAAACCATTGAGTTGGTCAAATTGAATACCGCGTTTGATGCCGTAGTCTTTGAAAATATCTAATAGCAATTGAGCCTGCGGGGCGGTAGTCTCATTTTTGAGATAGGGGGTCACCGCCTTTTTCAGGGAGGAGAAAAAAATCATCCGTTGATCATTAAGAGAAACAATCCGACGGGTGTATTCGCTGGTGCGTTGAACGGCCAACGCCTCGTCGACGTGCGTAAGAGCAATGTGTAAAGCCTCTACGAACTTAGCGGCTTTTTGTGAAACAAGTTTGTTGGCCGAAGCCAAGGTGTAGATGCTCATCATGAAGCTAAAGAAAGCGCCTCGTTTGAGTCTTGGAGTGGTAAGTTTGAGAAATTTCTTCATCTTATGTTTGATCTTTAAGTTTATAGTGGCGAGGTGAAAAAGGTCGCGTTAGGCTTGTTTCATTCCCCGAAGCTTTGACTATAAACAAGGCAAAACGAAAAAAGGTTGTGGGGGGAGCAAAAAAAAAGCAGCAATGGGGTTGAAAAGTTCAGCAGCGTCATCACGCAGATTAAAATGCTTTTTAAAAGTTCAACGGCATCACAACGCAGATTAAAATGCTTTTTAAAAATTCAGCGGCGTCATCACGCGGATTAAAATGCTTTTTAAAAATTCAGCAGCGTCATGACGCGGATTAAAATGGTTTTTAAAAGTTCAGCGGCGTCATCACGCAGATTAAAATGGTGTTGAAAAAATCAACGGCGTCATGACGCAGATTAAAATGGGGTTGAAAAGTTCAGCAGCATCGGGATGCAGCGGAGGATGCTGCCAAACTTCTCAACCCCATTTTGCTAAGACACAGCGGGCACATGCGCCAAAATATCCAGCAAATGGCGCCAAAACCGCTCTACCGAAGGAATATGCATGCACTCGTCGGGCGAGTGTACGCCCCGCAGGGTGGGGCCGAAGGAAATCATGTCGAGCGCGGGGTATTTCGCCAGGAAAAGGCCGCACTCCAGTCCGGCGTGGATGGCTTTGACTTGCGGCTCCACCCCAAACAGCCGCTTGTAGGAATCTACGGCTACAGCCAGGATGGGTGAGTGCGGATTGGGCTTCCAACCCGGATAACCGTCGGAAAACGTCACGGTGGCTCCGCCCAACTCGAGCGCCGTGCGCACCATCTGCGCCATATCCTTTTTGGCCGATTCGATGGAGCTGCGCTGGCTGGTCTCGACGCGTATCAGACGGGGTATTTTCATCTTCACCGAGGCTAAGTTGGTCGAGGTCTCTACCAATCCGGGGATGTCGTGACTCATTGCATACACGCCGTGGGGAACGACGTAGAGCGCTTGCAGCAGGCGTTGCGTGGTGTGGCTGTCGATAGCCCAGTTGCGCGGCGCTTCACTCTGGAGCGAGAGCTTGAGATCGGTCTCGATACTGCCCAATTCGGCTTCGAGGTCGGCAGCGTAGAGATTCAGATCGGCGCGCAAAGCGTGTCTGTCTTCCTCGGGCAGCGCCACCACGGCATACGCCTCGCGGGCAATGGCGTTGCGCAGATTGCCTCCGTCGATTTCGCAAAGATAGAGATCATACTTCTTGAGCGATTGATACAAAAAGCGGTTGAGCAACTTGTTGGCGTTGCCCAGCCCCAGGTGAATATCTGCTCCCGAATGGCCGCCCTTGAGTCCGCTCACCGCGATTTTGCAAAAGTAATAGTCGTCCGGAATCCCTGCCAGCTCATAGGGGAACTCTCCCACCGAATCCACCCCGCCGGCGCAGCCGATGAAGAGTTCCCCTTCGTCTTCGGAGTCTAAATTAAGGAGAATGCGTCCGGTGATGAATCCTTTCTTCAGGGCAAAGGCACCCGTCAGGCCGGTCTCCTCATCGACCGTAAACAAGCATTCAACGGGGCCGTGCACGAGCGATTGGTCGGCCAGCAGCGCCAGCTGGGTGGCCACTCCGATGCCGTTGTCGGCTCCCAGCGTAGTCCCTTTGGCACGCATCCATTCGCCCTCGATGTAGGTTTCGATGGCATCGGTGAGGAAATCGTGCTGCACGTCGCTGTTTTTTTCACACACCATGTCGATGTGCGATTGCAGCACCACGGTGGGACGTTGCTCCATGCCGGGCGAGGCGGGTTTGCGCATCAATACGTTACCGGCATCGTCCACACGGGTCTCCAGCTTGTTTTTTTCTCCAAAAGCTTTGAGGTAAGCGATCATTTGCTCCTCCTTCTTGGAAGGGCGCGGCACACGGCAGATTTCGGCGAAATAACGGAAGACGCCGGCAGGTTTTAATTCGTTCTTTTCCATTTTTTGGTTCGTTAATGTTAGAAATGACCCTTCTTTTCATTTTTTTAGAGTCAAAAAGCAGGGTTAGTTCGTGCAAAAGCATATATTTGCACCCGCAAATTTAATAGAAATGGTGCATACCCTACTTATATCTCTGTTAATAGTTGCCATCTGCATGGTCTTGTTGGGCGTGAAGGTCTTCTTTACGAAGCAAAGTTTTCCCAGTGGACATGTGAGCGATATCAAGGCGTTGCGCGATCAGGGCATTGGATGTGCCCGCTCGCAAGATCTCGAAGCGCAAGCGAAGTAATTACATTTATATTATTATATACTATTACATTTATGAAGAACTTACACTACCTTCTCAAAGGTTTGGCCGCCGCCGCACTGATGGTTGTCTTTACACAATGTACCTCTACTCAAACAACAGACGGAACGGATGCTTCGGAGCAAAACGCTTCGGCTTTGGCAGCAGCCCCGGGCGAACTCTCGGGAATGAAGATTGCCTTTGTTGAAATTGACTCACTGTTGCTCAAATACTACCTCAGCGTAGATTTGAATGAAGCCATGGTGAAGAAGAGCGAGAACATGCGTTTAAACCTCAATCAACGCGCCAGCGAACTGGAGAAGCAGAAACAAGAGTTTCAAACCAAGTATCAAAACAACGCCTATCTTTCTCAAGAACGTGCCCAACAAGAGTATAACCGCATTGCCAAGCTCGAACAAGACCTGCAAACTTCGGCCAACAAGCAACAAGCCGAACTGGTGAGCGAAAACGAGAAAAACAGCATTTTGCTGCGCGACTCGATCAATGCCTTCCTCAAAGCCTACAATAAGACGAGAGGCTACAGCCTGATTATCAGCAACACCGGCTTCGACAACCTGCTCTACGGTGATCCCGCCCTGAACATCACAAAAGAGATTGTAGACGGTTTGAATGCCCGCTACACCTCGAAGAAAAAATAAGTAATCCTACCCAATCTATTCAAAAAAGCCCACCCCTTGGTTCTACAGGGGTGGGCTTTTAATTTTTGCTCCGGGGAGTTACGCTATGCGTCGATGTTGGCGTAAGTGGCATTTTTTTCGATGAACTCGCGACGGGGACCCACGTCTTCGCCCATCAGCATGGAGAAGATGTAGTCCGATTCGGCGGCATTCTCCAGATTCACCTGCTTGAGCATGCGGTTGTCGGGATTCATGGTGGTTTCCCAAAGTTGCTCGGGATTCATCTCTCCCAAACCTTTGTAACGTTGCGTGTGGATGGCACTCTCCGAGCCTCCTCCGTAGGTGTCGATGAAACGTTGGCGTTGTTGCTCCGTCCAGCAATATTCCTCTACTTTTCCTTTGCGACACAGATACAGTGGCGGCGTGGCAATGAAAAGGTAACCTTGCTGGATAATTTGGGGACTATAACGGAAGAAAAAGGTCATGATCAGCGTGTCGATGTGCGAACCATCCACATCGGCGTCGGTCATGATAATTACTTTCTTGTAACGCAATTTATCGATGTTGGCCTCTTTGGAGTCTTCGCTGTTGACCCCAAAACGCACGCCCAAGGCTTGGATGATGTTGTTTACTTCATCACTCTCGAAGGCTTTATGCCACATGGCTTTTTCCACGTTGAGAATCTTTCCGCGCAGAGGGAGGATGGCTTGAAACTTTCGGTCGCGCCCCTGTTTGGCAGAGCCGCCGGCCGAATCACCTTCGACCAGGAAGAGTTCGCATTCGTCGGCATCTTTACTGGAGCAATCGGCCAGTTTTCCGGGCATTCCTCCTCCCGACATGGGCGATTTGCGCTGCACCGATTCCCGCGCTTTTCGTGCGGCTACGCGTGCTTGCGCAGCCAGTATCACTTTATCTACAATGGTTTTAGCTTCTTTGGGATGTTCCTCGAGGTAATAATTAAGGGCTTCGCCTACGGCCTGATCTACGGCTCCCATTACTTCGCTGTTTCCAAGCTTGGTCTTGGTCTGTCCCTCAAATTGCGGCTCGGCTACTTTGATGGAGATTACGGCCGTGAGGCCTTCGCGGAAGTCGTCGCCGGCAATCTCCACTTTGGCTTTTTCGAGCATTTTGTTTTCGTCGGCATACTTCTTGAGCGTGCGGGTGAGCGCCCGCCGAAATCCGGCCAGATGGGTTCCTCCTTCGATGGTGTTGATGTTGTTGACGTAGGAGTGAATGTTCTCGTTGTACGAGGTGTTATACATGATGGCTACCTCTACCGGGGTTCCCTGTTTCTCGGTGTTGATGTAGATGACATCGTTCACCAGGTGTTCGCGGGAAGAGTCGATGTAACGGACAAACTCGCGCAATCCTTCTTCGGAATAGAATACCTCGTGGCGCGGGTTGCCG
>JAISHB010000063.1 GCA_031262785.1 Prevotellaceae bacterium | reverse complement strand
CCGGTACCGATGATGAACATCATCAACGGTGGTTCGCACAGCGATGCCCCCATTGCCTTCCAAGAGTTTATGATTCGTCCCGTGGGGGCAACCTCGTTTCATGAAGGTTTGCGCATGGGTGCCGAAGTGTTCCATGCCTTAAAGAAGGTGCTCAAAGAGCGCGGCCTGAGTACGGCAGTGGGCGACGAAGGCGGCTTTGCCCCCAACCTCGACGGCACCGAGGATGCCCTCAACAGCATCTTGGCAGCCATTCAGGCTGCCGGCTACGTACCGGGCAAGGATGTGATGATTGCCATGGACTGCGCCTCGTCGGAGTTCTACCACGACGGCATCTACGACTACACCCGGTTCGAGGGCGCCAAAGGCAAGAAGCGTACCGCCGACGAGCAAATCGACTACCTCGAAGCACTGGTGAACGCCTGCCCCATCGACTCCATCGAAGACGGCATGAGCGAGAACGACTGGGAGGGCTGGAAGAAGCTGACCGACCGTCTGGGACACCGTTGCCAGTTGGTGGGCGACGACCTCTTCGTGACCAACGTAGATTTCTTGGCCAAAGGCATTGCCGGAGGATGTGCCAACTCCATCCTCATCAAGGTGAACCAGATTGGCTCACTCACCGAAACACTCAACGCCATCGATATGGCACACCGTCACGGCTACACCACCGTGACCTCGCACCGCTCGGGTGAGACCGAAGATGCCACCATTGCCGACATAGCCGTAGCCACCAACAGCGGACAAATCAAGACCGGCTCGCTAAGCCGTTCCGACCGTATGGCCAAGTACAACCAACTGCTTCGCATCGAAGAGGAGCTGGGCAGTCGTGCCGTATATGGCTACAAACGCATCAAATAGTGGTTGATACATAACTCAGCATTCTCTTTAGCCTGCGAGCCGGTTCATCCTTATAAATGAGGATTGACCGGCTTGCTTTGTGCTTGTACCTTTGCGCCCCATCTATCTACATTACGCGATGTCTCCGGCTCCTTCCTCCTTTTCCGCCTCTCCCAAGTTGCTCGGCACCTTCTTTTGTCTTTATCTGGCGCAGAGCATTCCTATGAGTTTCTTCTCCAGCGCCCTGCAGGTGATGATGCGTCAGGCCGATTACTCGTTGGCTGTGATTGCATTGTTTCGCATGGTCAAGCTGCCATGGGTGCTAAAGCTGATATGGGCACCGTGGGTCGATGAACGATGCACTACCTTGCGGGGTTACAAGCGTTTGATCTTCTCCTCCCAATTTGTGTATGCCTTCTTTATATTGGTGGCGGCGTTGCTCAATACGCAGACCCATCTTCCCTGGGTACTGCTGCTGGTGTTTCTGGCACTCCTTTCGTCGGCCACGCAGGACATCGCCACCGATGCCCTGGCTACTCTCTCCTTTCGGCGACAAGACAAGAGCTTGGTCAACTCCATGCAGACCATGGGCAGCTTTGGGGGAACGCTGGTGGGTAGTGGCTTGTTGTTGATGCTGCTGCATCGCTACGGATGGCAGACGGTAGTACCCTGTCTCTGCCTGTTTGTGCTGGTGGCCGCCGTGCCGTTGGCGTTGAACCGGAGGCTGCATACCGCCCCGAAGGAGAAGACCATCCGGGCGCATCCCTTAGACTTGGTTCGTTTCTTTGCCCGTCGTGCCATCTGGAGGCAGATCGGTTTCTTGGTGATCTACTATGCCGCTATTATCGGGACGCTCTCGGTGATACGTCCGTATCTGGTGGATTTGGGATACTCGATGAGTCAGATCGGACTGATGAGCATCGCCGGAACAGGAACGGCCTTCCTCATCTCCTTTCCGGTGGGGTTGCTGATACGTCGCATCGGCCGCGAACGGGCAAGGTTGCTCTTTGCCTGTTTCACCCTGTTCGTCCTGCTCTATTTTCGGTGGATGGCCTCCTTTACCCCCTCGATTGCGTGGCTGAGCATCGGGGTGGTGCTGCTGTGGAGTAGTTACGGCATGTCGTCGGTAGTGGTGTATACCACGGCGATGGACTGCGTGCGGCCGGGCTATGAAGGTACCGACTTCACCATTCAAACGGCCATCACCCACGCCAGCGGCCTGTTGGTAGCCTTTGCGGCAGGTGTGGTGGGCGATGGATACGGCTACCGGACGCTCTTTACCTTCGAGGCGGTACTGGCCGCCCTTTCGGTGCTCTACATCGTGGTATGCTTTCGACCCAAGAGGTCTATACACCCCGTGGCCTGATGGAAGATGCGTTGCTGTTGAAGTATAACAGGCCGGTGCCGCGCTATACCAGCTATCCGCCGGCCACCTCGTTCCGCCCGTTGACCGAAACGGAGTATAGGCAGGTGCTGACCGCCTCCAACGGGGTGAGACAGGGCAACCTGTCGTTCTACCTGCACATCCCCTTTTGCCGGCAGTTGTGTCTCTATTGCGGTTGCAACTCGCAGGCGATGCCCTCCGGTCAGATACTGGAGGCCTACGTACAGGCACTGCACCGCGAAATAGACCTGGTGGCCGACCTGCTCGATGCAGACCGCCGCGTGGCGCAAATACACTACGGAGGCGGCACCCCTACGGTGCTTCCGGCCGGGGAACTACGCCGGCTCAACGACCATCTGCTCGCGCGCTTTGCTCCCATCGGACGTCCGGAGATTGCCATAGAGTGTCATCCGGGCTACTTGATGAAGGCCGACTGGGAAGCGTTGCTTCGTGCCGGCTTCAACCGTTTCAGCATCGGGGTGCAGGATTTCGACCCCCGCGTGCTCGGGTGTGTACATCGTCGCCCG
Source organism: Prevotellaceae bacterium (assembly GCA_031262785.1). Taxonomy (GTDB): domain Bacteria; phylum Bacteroidota; class Bacteroidia; order Bacteroidales; family Bacteroidaceae; genus Bacteroides. Next base: position 57,512 of record JAISHB010000063.1, on the reverse strand, counting down.
CCCCTACGTCCGCTGGAGGAGACCGTAGAGGTACTGCGCGGTGCCGGGGCCGGTATCAATCTGGATCTGCTCTACGGCCTGCCGCTGCAGACTACCGACAGCTTTGCCCGCACCCTGGATCGTGCCATCGCCCTGCATCCCGACCGGTTGGTCACCTTCAGCTACGCGCATGTGCCCTGGGTCAATCCGCGGCAACGCCTCCTGGAGGAGGCGGGCCTGCCCGATGGCACGCTCAAGAACGCCCTCTTCGAGACCGCCGCGAGCCGCCTTGCGGGGGCGGGCTACCGCCGCATCGGCATGGACCATTTCGTCTTGCCGGACGACGAGCTGCACCTTGCCTTGCAGAGCGGGCAGCTGCACCGCAACTTCCAGGGCTACTGTACGCGTCGAACCACCGCACAGGTATATGCTTTCGGCCCCACGGGCATCAGTCAGCTCGAAGGAGCCTATGTGCAGAACGGCCGGGAGGTGGACGAATACCTCCGCCGGACGGCCGCCGGCCGCCTCTATCCCCAGCGGGGCTACCTCTTAGGTCGCGACGAGCGGCTCACCGGTGCGGCCATCGAGGCGCTCATGTGTAATTACCGCCTCGACTGGGATGCCCTGGCCGCCCGGCTGGGTATCACCGCCCCCGAGCTGCAGGCCGCCACCGCCTACCGTCCCGAACGCTTGCGCCCGCTGGCCGACGACGGACTGATTCGTTTCGACGAGCATCAGCTGGTGGTCTTGCCCGCAGGCATTCCCTTTGTACGTATCATCGCCTCCCTGCTCGACGGCATGATGGAGCAGGGCGGGGAGCATTTCTCCAAGCCCATCTAATAATAGGTGTGAGGGGCGGGGATATACCTTCCCCAAAAGGCCTTCTGAGCGCGGTTGTTGTCTCGCCAAATTTGGACTGCTGTCCGGCTAAACTTGGACTGCTGTCCCGTTGAACTTGGACTGCTGTCCCGTGAAACTTGGACTGCTGTCCCGTGAAACCCGGACTGCTGTCCCGTGAAACCCGGACAGGGGTGCCTCCTCCCGTAGGCGGAGGGGGCAGTGGCAGGGCAAGCCCCGCAAGGTTAGAACTGGAAGTAGATGAAGGGTTGTATCTGGGTGCTCTTGATCTGAATCACCAGATAGATGAGGAGTATCATCGCCGCGGCCTGAAGCAGCAGCGGCAGGCGAATGACGGCACCCCGGCAGGCCTGCTCCCACCCCTGGGGACAGAAGTGGAGCAGGAAGCCCAGCGTCATCAATGCGAAGACGGCCGGGTAGCCCGCCAGCAGCTGCCCCAGCAGTTCGGGATGGAAGGCGGTGAAGAGGCGTCGGAGCATCTCCATGCTCATACTTAGGTCGCTCTGCCGGAAGAAGATCCAGCACAAACAGACTAAGTGGAAGGTGACCACCACTCCCAACACGCGGCGTCCCCCCACGGGACGCCACCCCTTGGGGCGGCGCATCAGGGTCTGCCACATCTTATGCAGCGCCAGCGCCAGTCCGTGCAACCCGCCCCAGAGTATGAAATTCCACGAGGCCCCGTGCCAGAGTCCGCCCAGCAACATGGTAAGCAGGAGGTTGAGGTATTGCCGTCCCTTGCCGCGCCGGTTGCCGCCCAGCGAGATGTAGAGATAGTCGCGCAGCCAACTCGAGAGCGAGATGTGCCACCGACGCCAGAATTCGGTGATGCTGGCCGACTTATAGGGCGAGTCGAAGTTCCCCGGAAAACGGAAGCCCAGCAATAGGGCCAGGCCGATGGCCATATCACTGTAGCCCGAGAAGTCGCAGTAGATCTGCAGGGCATAGCCGTAGATGCCCAGCAGGTTCTCCACACCCGAGTAGAGCGAAGGGTTGGAGAAGATGCGCTCGACGAAGTTAATGCTGATGTAGTCCGAAATAACCGCTTTCTTGAAGAGGCCGGTCATCAGGAGGAACACCCCCGATCCGAACATCTCCCGGGTTACGGACAGCGGCCGGCGAATCTGCGGAATGAAGTCGCGTGCCCGTACGATCGGGCCGGCCACCAGCTGCGGGAAGAAGGAGACGTAGAAGGCATAGTCGAGCAAGCTGTCTAAGGGGGTGAGCTGCCGGCGATACACATCGATGGTGTAGCTGAGCGACTGGAAGGTGAAAAACGAGATACCCACGGGCAGGAAGATGTCGTAGTGATGCAGCGTGCCTCCCGTCAGTGATTGCACCAGCTCTACCAGGAAGTTGGTGTACTTAAAGTAGGCCAGCATCCCCAGGTTGATGAGCAGGCTCAGTGCCACCCACAGGCGGCGGCGCACCGGCCGGTCGGTTCGTGCCATCGCCCGGGCTATCAGGAAGTCGCTCACCGTTACCGTGGCCAGCAGCCAAAAGTAGGTGCCGCTGCTCTTGTAGTAGAAGTAGTACGAAAAGGCCGTTACAAACAGCAGTCGGCCGGTGAGCTTGCCACGCAAGCAGAAGTAGACGAGCACAAACGCGGTGAATAGCCACAGGAAGAGACCACTACTGAAGAGCATGGGCGCTTCCTTGTGGTAGGCCAAGAGGTCGGCCAGGCGGTGCAGATCAATATCCCACATAGTCGTTGTAGCCATAGATGAGGGCTTGCGCCAACAATTCACCTTGCAGCACGTAAGCCGGCGCCAGGTAGTGCACATGGTCGGGACGCATCAGGCCTGCCTCCCACCAGTTGCGGGCGGCCTGCCTACTGCCTCCGGCTATCTCATACAGATTCCACACGGCCAGGCCGTGATGCAAGGCAAAGCGACGAATGGTGCGGGCGGCCGGCTCGGTACGCGGATTGACCTTGTAGGTACGGCGCCGGCGCGTGCCCGAACGGTCGTACGACCCCGGCGGAGTGGTCAGGAGCAGCGGCACGTCGGGTAGGGCGGCGCGCAGCAGACGCACCAGTTCGTCCAACTGGTGGTAGTGCGTCTGCGAATTGTAGCGGCGGTTGTGGCTTTCGTTCGTACCCAGCGAGAGGATCAGTAGGTCAGGCTTGAGGGCTGCAATCTGTTGGATGCGGGCCTCATTGGTAAACGAGACGCAGGTGGCTCCGTTGATGCCCCTATCGGTGTAGCTTAGACGGCGGAAACGCCTCTGCAACAGCTCGCCGGCGGCACGCGGGAAGAGGTGCCCCCGCACATGACTGTCGCCGATGTGCACGATACGAACGCTGTCCGCCCGGGTGCGGAGCAGACTCCGGCGAAGCTTCTCCCAGAAGGGGGCGAGTACCTCCAGGCTATCCTCGAGTATATTGGGTTCGGTACCCCGGAACGAGGCGGGCAGCTGCACGGTAGGTTCGTTTACCTGCAGGACGATGTGCTGATAGGTACGCAAGGTATCCACCCCGGGGGTGAGTGCCTGGGGCATCAGCTCGGGCAACAGGCGATCTTGTGCCGTCGCCGCTGCGGCGGCAACGGCCAGCAGTAGCATCAGCAGCTGCCGACGCAGCGGGAGGAGGAGGGGGAGCCTATTCTTGTGCATGGCCTTGTCGTCGGTCGTATTGTGCTTTGCCGTACATCAGCGTGCCGTACATCAATCCGGCCAGGTGCCTTCCCCCCCGGAAGTTGATGTGGGTGTAGTCCAGATTGGCCATGGCCGGCTTGGCTTCCACCAGCTTGGCCATGCTTCCTTCGCCTCCCATGGCTTGCCACAGATTCCAGAAGGCGATGGCATTGGTGGCGGCAATCTCTTGTTGATAACGCACGAGGTTACGGATGCCGGGCATGGTGCGGAGCGTACCCTCGTCGGTGCGGTAGTCACGGTCGCCCACACTCACCAGTAGGATGCCGGCCTGCGGGAAGGCTTTCTTCAGGTGGGCAATGGCTACGTTCATGCCGGCGCGATACTTGTCGTAGTTGCGCCCATACTCGGTGGCTACGTTCAGTCCGTACTGCAGGATGAGCAGGTCGTAGGGTCGCTCGCGGTTGAAATCCTCTATCCACTGCATCGGTACCGAGGCGAGCGACAAACCCGAACTGCCCCGCAACGCGAAGTTATCAACCGAGATGCCGCTGGTATCATCCATCGTCACGCCGTAGAAGAGGGTGGAGTCGGCTTGGTCTACGCTCCAGCGCACGCTGCCGATATCTCCGTTGACCTCCATCTCCTGCAAGTCGCCCGCAGCGTAGAAGGTGCGTGTCTGCTTGCCCTGCTGATTGACGGTGGCCGAGATGGTGACCTCGCCCTGCGTGTAGAAGTAGATGGAGGCTTGCTGTACCGTGTCCAGACGGGAGGCATACTTGCTTTGCCCGCTATACTCGGCGAAGGCCGTGGCACGAGGCACGAAGTAGTGGTTCGAGATGCCCTGCTTGCGGGCATCGAAGTGGGCAGAGTCGGTGATGGCGTGACTATTCCATCCCTCGAAACGATGGCGCACCGTGGGACGATAGCCGTAGGTTTGGGAGGTGATGTCCACATAGCCCACGCCGCTTCCTCCGAAGCGCTCCTGCAACAGGCGGCGTAAGTCGGCCGTCAGAATATCGGCCTCGATGAACGAATCTCCGAAATAGGCAATGCGTACGTTGCGTTCACGCACTTCCAGCTCGGCAAGTGCACGGTAGAACGGCTCCATGCCGCGGGCAGTAGAGTCGCTGTAGTCTTCGATGCAAGTCATGCCGGTGCGGCAGGTATCTACGAATGCTTTGGGGGGGACGGTAGGCAGGAGTGGTAGGGAATCGTTCTCTACCGGTACGGCGGATGGATGCGGAAGACGGACGTCGCTCAGCAAATCAACTTGCCGCAAGGCGTGTCCTTCCAGCCTCAGAGGCGGAAGATAGTGGAGGAATAGCAAGCCGGTCAACACCAGCAACGTCCACAGGAGGGTATGTGTCAGGTAATTCTTGTGCATCATCGGCATGCGGCAGACGTGAGGCGGGCAGGGGAAGTTATTGCCGGCTGAGTAGTTTCACCTCACCGTTCTCCTTCTCGAAGCGGAAGGTGCCTCCCTGCTCGCTCAGTTCGAACAATTCGAGCTGTTCCGTTACGTTGTCGACAATGAAGAGGGCGCTATGCTCGGCAAAGCGTTGCACCTCGAGGGTGAGCGGCTCGGAAGTTACGCGACGGTTGCAGAGCACGCTGTCGTTGAGGAGCACGCGGATGGAATCGCCCGTGAAACCTTTGGTGAGTACCAAGGTGTACTTCTCTTGAAAGCGGTGGTTCGCTTCTTGCTTTTGTTGCAGCCTCATGCTCATGTAAACGAAGACTACAACCACCACAATAACGGCGAAAGCCAAGATGCCGTTGCCAATCATAAACTGCTTATTGGTGTTTAAACGATGGGTCATACTTGTTGAATTACAGCGATTATGCGAGCAAAAGTATAGAGAAGAATCCGAATGGGAAAATTAATCGCTATCTTTGTCGGGAATTATCTATTAATCTTCTATCCCATGAACCACAACATCCTCTTGGCGGCCTGCCTATCTTGCAGTGTAGTGCTGGCCGCAACGGCGCAAAACAAACCTGCTCCGGCCATTCCCCGTAACTCAGCTATTGAACAACGTGTAGAATCCCTGTTAAAGAAGATGTCGCTCGATGAGAAGATCGGGCAGATGACCGAACTAACCATCGACGTCATCACCCGGAAAGATCATCCCGCCAGCGACTTCCAGCTCGACGAGGCGATGCTCGACACCGTTATCGGCAAATACAAAGTAGGCTCCATCCTGAACGTACCCGACGGCATCGCCCAAACGCCGGAGAAGTGGCAACAAATCATCACCCGCATCCAACAGAAGTCGATGGAGGCCATCGGCATCCCCTGCATCTACGGCGTCGATCAAATTCACGGCGCCTCCTACACGCAGGGCGCCACCTTCTTCCCGCAAGGCATCAACATGGCTGCCACCTTCAACCGCGCCTTGGTGCGCGAAGGGGCACGCATCTCGGCCTACGAAACCAAGGCGGGCAGCATTCCGTGGACGTATGCTCCGGTGCTTGACCTTGGACGCGATGCCCGCTGGCCGCGCATGTGGGAGAACTACGGCGAAGATGCCTACCTCAACGCGCAGATGGGACGCCAGGCGGTGCTCGGCTTTCAGGGCGACGATCCCAACCACATCGGCGCACATCAGGTTGCCGCCTGCCTGAAACATTACATGGGCTACGGCGTACCGGTTTCGGGCAAAGACCGCACTCCCTCGTCCATCTCACCCCAAGAGATGCGTGAGAAACATTTCGCTCCTTTCTTGGCGGGCATCCGTGCCGGTGCCCTCTCGGTGATGGTTAACTCGGCCATGAACAACGGAATGCCCTTCCATGCCAATTACGAACTGCTCACCGAGTGGCTCAAGAACGACCTGCAGTGGGACGGATTGATTGTGACCGACTGGGCTGACATCGACAACCTCTACAAACGCGACCGCGTTGCCGCCGACAAAAAGGAAGCGATTAAGCTGGCTATCAATGCGGGCATCGACATGTCGATGGATCCCTACTCGTGGGATTTCTGCATCTACCTCAAGCAATTGGTCGAGGAGGGCGCGGTGAAGATGTCGCGTATCGACGACGCCGTGCGCCGCGTGCTCCGCATGAAGCTTCGCCTCGGTCTGTTCGAGACACCTTATTATAATGTAAAGGAGTTCCCCGAATTTGGAAGTACAGCCCACGCCGCTGCCGCACGGCAGGCGGCCACCGAATCGATGGTGCTGTTGAAGAACCAAGGCGGCATCCTTCCGCTGCCCGTCGGCAAGAAACTGCTGCTCACCGGCCCCAACGCCCACTCCATGCGCACGCTCAACGGCGGATGGTCTTATTCGTGGCAGGGCGACAAAGCCGATGCTTGTGCCGCGCAGTACCACACGATTCTCGAAGCTTTTACCGCCCGCTTCGGGGCCGAACAGATTCTCTACGAGCCGGGCGTGACCTACCAAGCGGACGGCACTTGGTGGGAAGAGAACACCCCCGAGATTGAGAAGGCCGTAACCGCCGCCGCAGGTGCCGACTACCTCGTGGTCTGCATCGGGGAAAACTCCTATTGCGAAACGCCGGGCAACCTCACCGACCTCCATCTCTCCGCTGCCCAGCGCGACTTGGTGAAAGCGTTGGCTGCTACCGGCAAGCCCCTCATCTTAGTGTTGAACGAAGGGCGCCCGCGCATCCTCTCCGACATCGAGCCGCTGGCGGCTGCCGTGGTTCATATCATGCTTCCGGGTAATTACGGCGGCGAGGCGTTGGCCGCTTTGCTGGCCGGAGATGCCAACTTCAGCGGTAAGCTGCCCTTTACCTATCCCAAGGAGATCAATTCGCTGGTGACCTACGACTACAAGCCCTCCGAATCGCGTGACCGGATGGAAGGCGCCTACAACTACGACGCCGTCGTCTCGCAACAGTGGGCCTTCGGCTACGGCTTGAGCTACACCACCTTCGCCTACAGCAACCTGCGCGTGGACAAACCCTCGTTCGGCGCCGACGACCGGCTCACCTTCAGCGTGGAGGTGCGCAACACCGGCGGCTTCACGGGCAAAGAGAGCGTCTTGCTCTTCAGCAGCGATTTGGTGGCTTCACTCACGCCCGACAACCGCCGCTTGCGCGCCTTCGAAAAGATTGAGCTGGCGCCCGGCGAGCAACGCACCGTCACCCTGACGCTGTCCGCCTCCGACCTCGCCTTTGTGGGGCACGACGGCCGGTGGATACTCGAGGCGGGCGACTTCCGCATGCAAGCCGGCAGCGAAACATTAACGATTCGGTGCGTCGAAACCAAACGATACAACGGAGCGGTTAAGGAGTGAGCAAATGCAACCAAGCCGACACAGGCCGGCCTTGGTTTGTCCACTATCTGATACTATTTCGCGCTGTTGCCATCCACGTGGTCACATTGTAGAATCGGTGTATAAGCTTTTTCTTGCAATGTAGACAAGGTTGGGGTCTGTATATAGATGTATATATAAGGTTTCGCGTACATTTGCCTCCATAATAAATCAACTAATATTATCTATTATGGAACGCGCAAAAATGATTCACGGGCTGCCGTGTATCCTCTTGGTATGGTTGTTGGCGACGGCCTGCAACCGCCTGGAAGAGACGGAAGCCGACACACACCACGAAACCGGCAACTACGAGCTGATTACCCTTAGCACCGTTGCCAATCAAGGAAGTAGCGAGGAGGAGGATGATCCCGCCTCGCGTACGGTATATACAGAAAAGACCGGCGGCATGACGGTGACTTGGAATACCACCAAACCCGAAAATGAAGTGCTGCAAGTGGTGAGCTTTCCGACCGGAAAAGTAGAAGCACCAATCACCAACCGTATTTATGGTTTGCCCGGCACCCTCTCGAACGGCAATAAGACACTGAAGTTTTCAGGCGGTGACATCATCAGAAGTGCCGACAACAAGTATCACTATCTCTATCCCCAGCCCGCCGCTTCGCAAGTGACGAAAAGCGGAAATAACGTAGTGGTGAATTACGACTTCTCGCAGCAGACGGCACAGGTAGGTTCCACCGCCCATCTTGCTGCGGGCGATGTGATGTATTCTTCCACCCGCGTGGGCGAAACACAGAGCTTCACCTTTAGCCGTGCCTGCGCCTTGCTGCGCTTTGTGGTGAAGCTGCCTGCGGGCACACCGGCGATTGAACGCCTCTCAGTTAATACGAGTAGCGCGGTGTTCTATACCGGTTTGCAACTCACTTATGCGACGGATGGAAGTGTGAGTGTGAAAGGAACCAATGTCTCCAACTATGTTCCGATAAATATTACCGGCGACCAGACTTCCACTTCGCAGCGAACGCTTACAGCCTACCTGTTGATTCCTGCCAAAGATGCCAGCGGCAATAATGTAGCCATCGGCAATCAGCAGATTCGGCTTGTTGCTCGCAGCGGAAGCACCTACTACGATGCTACATTGAACACCACCACGAGCGGCCAAAAGTTAGAACCAGGCAAGCGCTTCACTTTTGCCCCCAATGCCGAGTTTAAAAAAGTGGGCGTGAACCTTTCTGAAAATGGCACGGCCAATAGTTACATTGTAAACAAAGCGGGTGGATTCTATTCCTTTGATGCTACCAAGCGGGGCAACGGAGTGGAACCTACCGGTAGCGACTACGCCAGCAGCAAACCCTCCGGCTTTTCGGGCACCATCCCGTCGGGTAACTACACAGCCAAGATACTTTGGTCGATGGGCGGGAGTAGCAGTGCCAGCATCAATGGTGTAATCAGCGACTTGGTTTACGGCAACGGCGTCATTACCTTCAACGCCACTGACACACCGAACAATGGCAATGCAGTGATTGCCTTAATGAGCGGCAGCACCATTGTGTGGAGCTGGCACATCTGGAAGGTGGATTACGACCCGTACAGCAGCACCTCGGCCAATGCGCCGAAGTATGGCACACATACCTATCCTATTAATGGGTATTATCCAAACCAAAGCGTAATTATGATGAAGTATCACCTGGGCACCGTCAAGACACAGGAGAGTTTCACCGGTAATATGTTCGACTATGGCCTGCTTTATCAGTGGGGGCGGAAGGATCCCTTCTTGGGTAGTGTTGGTACCAACGACACCAATCCCGTCGGTGGCACCCATTATAAATCCTCGGGCACTCCCGAGTTCAATTACAGCGCCGGAACGAATGGCACCATCGCCCTTTCCATAGCCAACCCGATGAGTTTCTATACTATGTCTGCGTCCCCTCCCGGTGACTGGAACACCATTTTTGTTTACGATTTGTGGGGCAATTTCGGCCCTCCCCAATCGGATGAGCCTATAAATAAGCTATATGGCACCAAGACCTGCTTCGATCCCTGTCCACCCGGCTACAAGGTGGCTCCTAACGGAACGTGGACGCGCTACTTTGCAACTCAAGAGGTTACATCCCCTAACAGCACTAGTACCCCCAACGTTTCAGGCGGTTTCAACAAAGGTTATTTGTTCAAGTACGACAATGTAAACACCACCTTCTATGTGGCTTCCGGCAGTCGTGGCCCCACGGGCGGGCTGGTCGGTGCCGGTACCTACGGCTACATGTGGTCTTCTTCTGCCCAGGATGCTCACTACTTCGTGAATAACATGAACTTCAGCTCAGGAAGCGTCTATCCGTTGAATCGCAATCCTAAGGCATCCGCCTATCCGGTGCGTTGCGCCAAAGAAAACTAAAACAATCGTTTCTATGATATCAGACTTATAAGAAGTAAAATTAAGAAGGCGAAGGCTGCTTGTTCGCGAGAACAGGCAGCCTTTGTGATGCGCTATAGTTTCCGGCCTCTTTGAGGTCTCGGATAATTTTAGTTCCTTTGCAGACAAATAGAATTAACTAATCAATCCCCACACATGGAAACAATAAAGAAAGAAATCCCCAAGGTTGCCGCCAAGAAAGTAGCGACGCCCAAGAAGAAACGAGTGAGCAAGACATGGGAAGCTGCCCAAAGACTAAAAGGAAGCATTATTGTGTATGATCCCAAATTCTTAGAATAAACACCAAGCATACAGACCCCTCCGACCACGTAATTATTTCCCACGCCCTAACCGAACATCTCCCCCTAATTTCCAGCGACGCCAAATTTGAATTCTATCGCAAACAAGGATTGGATTTATTCCTCAATAAGCGATAGCGAATCGGTAAACCCGTACGAATGAAGGCTGCTTGCTCGCGAGAACAGGCAGCCTTTTCATAACCCCCTTATTACTACAAGCAACCCTCCCGCTCCGTAGGAAAAACGGTCATTGCGCGGCGGAAATGAACGCAACACAACTGTAGAACGGTCATTGCGCGGTGGAAATGATCACAATACAACTAAAAAACGATCATTGCGCGACGGAAATGATCACAATACAACTAAAAAGCGGTCATTGCGCGGTGGAAATGATCACAATACAACTAAAAAGCGGTCATTGCGCGGCGGAAATGATCACAATACAACTAAAAAACGATTATTGCGCGGCGGAAATGATCACAATACAACTAAAAAGCGGTCATTGCGCGGCGGAAATGAGCATAATACAACAGAAGAACGGTCATTGCGCGGCGGAAATGAGCGCAACACAACAGAAGAACGATCGTTGCGCGAAGAAAATGACTTGGATACAATCCGAGCGGAGTTGCCGCATTTTGATTACCTTTGCATCACTTTCGCACCCAAATGGGTGGCAACCGTCCACAACATTGAATAGCTTCACTCTCACATCAGCCTACCAACCCACGGGCGACCAACCCGAGGCCATTGCCCAACTCTCCGAAGGGGTGCTCGCGGGCGTGCCGGCGCAAACGCTGCTGGGCGTGACCGGATCGGGAAAAACATTCACCATTGCCAATGTCATAGCCCGGGTGAACAAACCCACGTTGGTGCTCAGTCACAACAAGACGCTGGCCGCGCAGCTCTACAGCGAGTTTAAGGCGTTTTTCCCCCACAATGCCGTGGAATATTACGTGTCGTACTACGACTACTACCAACCCGAGGCCTACCTGCCCTCGTCCGACCTCTACATCGAGAAAGATCTTCAAATCAACGACGAGATTGATAAGCTTCGGCTGGCCGCCACCTCGGCGTTGCTGAGCGGACGCAGCGATGTCATTGTGGTGGCCTCCGTCTCCTGCATCTACGGCATGGGTAATCCGGCCGACTTCTACGAAAACGTCATCGAGTTGCAACGGGGCAAACACTTTACCCGCAACGTGTTGTTGCGTCGCTTGGTGGAGTCGCTTTATGTGCGCAACGACATGGCGCCCGAGCGGGGTGCTTTCCGCGTGAAGGGCGACACCGTCGACGTGTATCTGGCCTACACCGACGCCGTGGTGCGCATCAGCTACTGGGACGACGAGGTGGAGCGCATCGAAGAGATTGATCCCGCCACCGGCACCTCCACCGGTGTGTTCGACGACTACAAGATTTATCCGGCCAATCTGTTCATGACCACCAAAGAGAGCACCCTGCGCGCCATTCATCAAATCGAAGACGACCTGCACCGGCAGGTGCAGTGGTTTGAAGAGCAGGGACGGATGCTGGAGGCCAAACGGCTCTACGAGCGGGTGACCTACGACATGGAGATGCTGCGCGAGCTGGGACATTGTGCCGGCATCGAAAACTACTCGCGCTACTTCGACGGACGCCCGGCCGGCACCCGTCCCTACTGTCTGCTCGATTTCTTTCCCAAAGATTTCCTCACCGTCATCGACGAAAGCCACGTCACCATTCCGCAACTGCGCGCCATGTACGGCGGCGACCGCGCCCGCAAAGAGAATCTGGTGGAATATGGCTTCCGCCTGCCGGCAGCCAAAGACAATCGCCCGCTCACCTTCGAAGAGTTTGAGGCCATGACCGGACAACTCATCTTTGTCAGTGCCACACCCGCCGACTACGAGCTGGCGCGCTCCGAAGGTGTGGTGGTGGAACAGGTGATTCGTCCCACCGGCCTGCTCGATCCAATCATCGACGTCCGTCCCAGTCACCATCAAATCGACGACCTGATGGAAGAGATTCGGCAACGTACCGCGTGCGGCGAACGCACCCTGGTGACCACGCTGACCAAACGCATGGCCGAAGAACTGACGGAATATCTGCTGAATCACCACATCCGATGCAACTACATCCACAGCGATGTCACCACGCTCGAGCGCGTGCAAATCATGGCCGATCTGCGTGCCGGCACTTACGACGTGTTGGTGGGCGTAAACCTGCTGCGCGAGGGATTAGACTTGCCCGAGGTGTCGCTCGTCGCTATCCTGGATGCCGACAAGGAGGGATTTCTGCGTTCGCACCGTTCGCTCACCCAAACGGCCGGACGGGCGGCGCGCAACATCCACGGCACGGTGATTATGTATGCCGATCATCTGACCGAAAGCATGCAACTGACCATCGACGAGACCAATCGTCGCCGCGAAAAGCAGCTGCGCTACAACGTCGAGCACGGCATCACGCCCCGACAAATCGTGAAGGCGCAAAACGCCTCTCTCTTGGGGGCGCACACCGCCGATTCGGCGGCGGCAGGAGGAGCGGCGGCGGTACATCCCTACTTCGAACAAGAGAGCGGCGCCTGGGTGGCTGCCGATCCCATTGTGCAGTTTATGTCGCGTCCGCAACTCGAAAAGAGCATCCAGCGCACCCGCAAGCTTATGCGCGATGCGGCGAAGAAACTCGACTTCATGGAGGCTGCACACTATCGCGACGAAGTTTTGAAACTGGAGCAACTGCTCGACACACTAAAATAATCGGCGTTGTGTTAAGTAAATATGGAAAAAAAATCCGTTATTTGCACCTCGAAATCACCCAACTATCAGTAACTAATGGAATTCTCTGCCAAACAAATAGCTACATTTCTCCAGGGCGAGATTGTGGGAGACGAGAACGTAACTGTACATGCTTTTGCTAAAATTGAGGAAGGCGTGACAGGGGCGATTTCTTTTTTGTCTAATCCGAAGTATACACCTTATATATATAGTACACAGTCGTCTATCGTGTTGGTGAACCGCGATTTTGTGGGCGAACACCCCATCCGCTCTACACTCATTCGGGTAGACAACGCCTACGAAGGGTTGGCTAAGTTGCTCAAACTCTACCAACAAAGCAAGGCAAAGAAGACGGGTGTGCATCCGCAAGCATTTGTTGCCTCGACGGCCAAGATAGGCAAGCGGGTCTATATCGGTGCCTTTGCCACCATCGGCGAGGATGCCGTGATTGGCGACGACACGCAAATCTATCCCAATACCAACATTGGTGACGGAGTGCAGGTGGGAAACGAGTGCATCCTCTATGCGGGCGTCAACATCTACTCCGAATGTCGCATCGGCAACCGCTGCATCCTTCACTCGGGTTGCGTAGTGGGTTCCGACGGTTTCGGCTTTGCACCCACCGCCGAGGGATATGAAAAGATACCGCAAATAGGCAACGTACTGATCGAAGACGATGTGGAGGTGGGTGCCAACACCTGCATTGACCGCGCCACGATGAATGCCACGGTGATTCGTCGGGGCGTGAAGTTGGACAATCTCATCCAGATTGCACACAATGACGAAATCGGTGCGCACACCGTGATTGCGGCGCAAGCAGGTATTGCCGGCTCCACGAAAGTGGGCGAGTGGTGCATGTTTGGCGGACAGGTAGGCATTGCCGGACACAGTCGCATCGGGAATCGTGTGGGGCTGGGAGCACAATCGGGTGTTCCGGGCGATTTGAAAGAGGGCAGTCAACTCATCGGCACACCTCCCGTAGAGATGAAACAGTATTTCAAAACATCGGTGGCGCTGCGCAGCTTGCCCGATATGCTTCAAGAGATACGCCGGCTGCGGAAAGAACTAAATGAAATCAAACAACAACAACAACTTAAGTAATTGTCCATGTTGAAACAAAGAACCCTGAAATCGAGCTTCTCTCTAAGCGGAAAAGGATTGCATACCGGTTTGGATCTGACCGTTACGTTTAATCCCGCTCCCGACAATCACGGATATAAAATCCAGCGCCTCGATTTGGAAGGAGCGCCTCTGGTCGACGCCGTGGCGGACAACGTAACGGAAACCACCCGCGGCACGGTGCTTTGCAAAGGCAACGTCAAGGTGAGCACCATCGAACACGGTATGGCAGCTCTTTACGCGCTGGGAATAGACAACTGTTTGATACAGGTCGACGGTCCGGAATTTCCCATCCTGGACGGCAGCGCCAAATACTACGCCGACGAAATCGAGCGGGTCGGCACGTGCGAACAGACGGCGGTGAAAGATTACTATATCATCAAATCGAAAATAGAGTTTCGTGACGAACAGACCGGCTCGTCGATTATCGTACTTCCCGACGAAGACTTCAGCCTGAACGTGCTGGTTTCGTACGACTCCCAAATCATCCCCAATCAGTTTGCCACGCTGGAAGATATGTCGAAGTTCAAGGAAGAGGTGGCGGCCAGCCGCACCTTTGTCTTTGTACGCGAAATAGAACCGTTGTTGCAAGCCGGCCTGATCAAAGGAGGCGACCTGGACAACGCCATTGTGATTTACGAACGCCAGATGCCGCAAGCCGACTACGATAAACTGGCCGACGTGATGGGTGTGCCCCACATGGATGCCAAGAAGTTGGGATACATCAATCACCATCCGTTGGTGTGGCCGAACGAATGCGCCCGACACAAACTGTTGGATGTCATCGGCGATTTGGCGCTGATAGGAAAGCCTATCAAGGGACGCATCATTGCCACTCGCCCGGGACACACCATCAACAACAAGTTTGCCCGCCAGATGCGCAAAGAGATTCGGTTGCACGACATACAGGCTCCCCGCTACGACTGCAACCGCGAACCGGTCATGGATGTGAATCGCATCCGCGAGCTGTTGCCTCACCGCTATCCGTTCCAATTGGTCGACAAAGTGATTGAGGTGGGGTCGAACTATATTGTGGGTCTCAAAAACATCACCTCCAACGAGCCGTTCTTCCAGGGACACTTTCCGCAAGAACCGGTGATGCCCGGCGTGTTGCAGGTGGAAGCCATGGCGCAGGTGGGCGGATTGCTCGTGCTCAATTCGGTGGACGAACCGGAGCGCTACTCCACCTACTTCATGAAAATAGACGGCGTGAAGTTTCGACAAAAAGTGGTGCCGGGCGATACCCTCATCTTCCGTGTGGAGCTGCTCACGCCCATCCGTCGCGGCATCGCCACCATGAAAGGCTATGCTTTCGTCGGAGAAAAGATTGTAAGCGAAACCGAGTTTATGGCACAGATAGTAAAAAACAAATAACCGTTTTCATGATAAGTCCCTTAGCATATATTCATCCCGAAGCAAAACTCGGCGCCAATGTGGAAGTTGCTCCGTTTGTCTTTATTGATAAGAATGTAATCATCGGCGATAACAACGTCCTCATGTCCCACGCCAACCTCTTGTATGGTACCCGCATGGGCAACGGAAACACCGTCTTTCCCGGTGCCGTCATCGGTGCCATTCCCCAAGATTTGAAGTTTAAAGGAGAAGAGACGACTGCCGTCATCGGCCACCACAACATCATTCGTGAAAACGTCACCATCAACCGGGGCACGGCAGCCAAAGGCCAAACCCTCGTGGGCAACAACAACCTGCTGATGGAGAGCGTACACGTGGCACACGACTCCACCATCGGCAACGACTGCATCATCGGCAACTCCACTAAAATGGCGGGCGAGATTGTCATTGACGACCACTCCATCATTAGCGCCTCGGTGTTGATGCACCAGTTTTGCCGCGTGGGAGGATACGGCATGATTCAGGGCGGTTGCCGCTTCAGCAAAGACATCCCTCCTTATATTATTGCCGGACGCGATCCGATTACATACAGCGGCATCAACATCATCGGTCTGCGCCGCCGCGGTTTCTCAAACGAAACCATCGAGACCATTCACAACGCATACCGCATCATCTATCAAAGCGGTCTAAACACCACCGAGGCACTGAAGAAGATTGAAGAAGAACTTCCGGCTACGCCCGAGATTACTTATATCGTCGACTTCATCCGCAACTCGGAACGAGGAATAATTAAGTAATTAAGTTATGATTTATCGATTTACACTTATCAGTGACGAAGCAGACGACTTCGTACGCGAAATTCAAATAGACCCCGAAGCCACTTTCTACGAGCTGCACAAAGCCATATTGGCATCGGTGGGTTTTGCCGACGACCAAATGACCTCCTTCTTCATCTGCGACGATGACTGGGAGAAAAAACAAGAAATCACCCTCGAAGCGATGGACGACAATCCCGAAACCGACAGCTGGGTGATGAAAGAAACTCTCCTGAACGAACTGGTGGAGGATGAACGGCAAAAGTTACTCTACATCTTCGACAACCTCACGGAGCGTTGTTTCTTCATCGAACTGAGCGAAATCATCACCGGCAAAGAGATTGAAGGGGCGCGCTGCACCAAGAAAGAGGGAAACCCACCCAAACAAACCGTAGACTTCGAAGAGCTAACCACCGCCGGAAACTCCCTCGATTTGGACGAAAACTTCTATGGCGATCAAGACTTCGATCTGGAAGAGTTCGATCCGGAAGGTTTCGACATGGGAGCAGGGAGTGTGAATGAGGAATGACACTTCTGGTTCTTCTTGGCCCCACAGGCGTAGGTAAAACCCAATTAAGCCTACGCCTGGCCGAACAACTTCACACTTGCATTGTCTCTGCCGACTCGCGCCAACTCTACGCCGATTTAAAAATAGGTACGGCCGCTCCCACTCCCGAGCAACTTCAACGAGTTAAACACTACCTGATTGGCACACTGCAACTGACCGACTACTACAGTGCCGCCCGCTACGAACAAGAAGTTCTTCAACTCCTTCCCACCCTGTTTACCCAACACGAAACGGTGCTGCTTACGGGCGGCTCCATGCTCTATATCGATGCGGTATGTAACGGTATCGACGACATTCCTACCGTTGACGAGGAAACACGCACGTTGCTGCTCCACCGCTACCAAACCGAGGGATTGGAACCGCTCTGCGCCGAGCTGAAGCTGTTCGACCCCGATTACTATCAACAGGTAGACCGGAAGAATCCCAAAAGGGTCATCCATGCGCTGGAAATCTGCTACATGACCGGAAAAACCTACACCTCCTTTCGCATCCGTCAACCCAAGCCCCGTCCCTTTTCGATTCTAAAGGTCGGACTGCGGCGCGACCGCGAAGAACTCTACGACCGCATCAATCGGCGGGTGGATGCTATGATGGAGGAGGGATTACTCGAAGAGGCGCGGCGTCTTTATTCCCATCGTGCGCTCAATGCCCTGAACACCGTTGGTTACAAAGAGTTGTTCAACTACTTCGAGGGCAACTGGACGCTTCCCTTTGCCGTCGAGAAAATCAAGCAAAACAGCCGCATCTATGCACGCAAACAAATGACGTGGTTTAAGCAGGACGAGCAAATCCGATGGTTTCATCCCCAAGAGGAACAGACCCTCGTGCAGTGGGTGAAAGCAACTCTTCCCTGAGTTTTGTGCGGCAAGCTACACATGCAATTCCAACACAAAGCGGCATCCTTTGGTGTAGCTGCTCTCTAAACTGAGTGTTCCGTTCATCTTGGTGGCAACCAGAGCGCAGATGGGAAGACCCAATCCGTCGCCCTGTGTAAGGTCTTTCACTTCGGTGAAGGGCTTGAACAGATTGTCGCGCAACGCTTCGGGAACGCCCGGACCGGTATCGCTGACAATAAACTGCTGCGTGTGCGCTCCCCGCTTCTTATAATCGAGTCCTATCTTGCCCCCTTCGGGCGTGAATTCGGCCGCATTGCCCAGCAGGTGACTTAAGATACGCGCCAACTGTTCGGGATTGGTTTTTATGCTGAGCTTGGGCGCGTTCACAGCGGTAGTCACTTCGGGTTTCAACAGCGGACGGACATTGTCCATCAAGCCTTCGCAGAAAGTCAGCACATTGATTTCACTCATCTCATACGTCTGGGAGAGACTGTTCTCTAATTCGGAAAGTTCCTGTATGTGTGCGGCGAAGGTGTGCAGCGCACGTACACCCGGCTGCGAGGCATCCAGTGTGTTGAGCGTCGGTTCCATCTGCGCCGATATGTTCTGAATGAAGCGGGTTTTGAGTTCATTGTGGTCGCCGGCGATGCGGATGGCTTTTTTCTGTTTGCGGGTGAGTGCCAGGTAGCGGAGCAGTACTGCACCGGCCAGCAACAACAACGCCACCAACAAGACGGCCAGCACGCAAAGGCCGATGATGATGGTCTGTTTGCCCGAGAGCGCCTTCTCCTTCTCTTGAATGGTTTGTTGGCCGGCCTGATACTGTTGCTGCAAAGCATTCCACTCTTTCTGCGCAGCGAGCGCCTGTGCCGAATCGTTCCAGGCGGTAAACTTCTCGTAGGCGCGTGTGAGCAGGCGGGTATTGTTGGTTTTGGAGGCAATGGCGATAAGTTTGCGATAAGATTCGCCCAACTTGGCTTGATTGTGCTGTTGACGGTAGCGGTCTGTCAGTTGAGTGAAACAGTGGTCTCCCTGCTCGTTTAAACCGAAGGTGTAGTAGTAGTTGGCTTGTGTGTAGAGCAAATCTTCGTTGATCGAATCGTTTTTGGCAGCCCGGGCATTTTCCTGAATATGACCGAGGTAGAGTTTGGCCGGTTCCTGCCGTTTTTGCGCAAGATAGATGAGCATTCGTTCTTTGTTGATGGCATAAATGAGGTGGGGCAGAGGGTTGCCCGACTGTTTCTCGCCTTGGGTAATCATATACTCCAGCGCGGCGCACCGCTCAAAAGCATACGAATAGTAATTCTCGCGCAGGTAGAGCTGCGCAACTTGCAAGCCGCATGCCACCGCTTTATCATACTCTTTTCGGGTTGAATAGACCTCGCTGGCTTTGAGGAAGAGCGAGCGCGCCTTGGTGAATTCTTTCTGTTTCAAACTGTTCTCTGCTTGTCTTTGATAGTCGCCGGCTTGCAGAGAAGAGGAGCTTTGTGCCCAAAGCAGGAGCGAAAAAGAGCAGGCAACCAATACTAAAAAGGTTTTTTTCATAACAAGTATATCTTAGTTGATGGTGGGTAAAAGGTGGATGGATCGTGGGTAAAAGGGGGGAGCGGCTAATATTTAAAGCTGCTTCCACCCAAAAACTCCCGTAGAAGCGAGGTGGGAGGTATCTCTTTGCCTTGTATGGGAGTGAAGTAGCGGATAAATTTCAGCAGGCGGTGCGCTTCGGAATATTCGGGGCAATTGCGGGGCACATTATTCAAGATGGGTTCGATGTGTGTCCGCAACACGGCAAATTCAAACAGCAGGGCAGAGTTGAACATCACATCCGCATTCTCCTGATAGGGAAATATCCAGCGATCTTCCCCCTTGCGTACGCTGGGCCAGCGCGAGATGGTTTCTTGTGCCGAATAGCCGCGATAGTTGAAATCGCGAATGATGCGGCGTACCAACCGGTTGTCGGTGGTGGGAATCCAGTTGTGATCGTCCAGCGAGATGGTAGTAAGCGCCGAAACGTAGATTTGATATTTGCTATCGGCAGGCAAGCAGGCCGTTAGCGCCGGATTAAGCGCATGTATTCCCTCGATGACCAGGATGCTGCGGTCGTCGAGTCGAAGTTTGTCGCCGCGATACTCTTTCTTGCCCGTGCCGAAATTGTAGCGGGGAAGCTCCACCTCCTGGCCGCGCAGCACCGCTTGCAGCTGTTGCTCGAACAAGTCGAGGTCGAGTGCATGGAGCGATTCGTAGTCGAAGTCGCCATCGGGAAGTCTGGGGGTTTGATCGCGCTCCAAAAAGTAGTTGTCTAACGAGATGGGATAGGGACGCAATCCGTTGGTCATTAATTGCACCGAAAGCCGTTTACTAAAGGTGGTTTTGCCCGAGGACGACGGGCCGGAAATCAAAACCATCCTAACCGGACGCTGTGCTTGTCCGCGCCGGTAGATATCGTCTGCAATGCGGGCTATTTTCTTCTCTTGAAGCGCTTCGGCGACGTTGATCAGGTCGGTGGCATGACCGGCGGCGCACATCTTGTTGACATCGCCCACATTGCTCAATCCCATGATGTGATTCCAAGCCAGATGCTCTTTGAACACGTCCAGCATCTTTTCTTGTTTGACCACCTCTTCGAGCACCAACGGATTTTTGCGATTGGGAACGCGCAGGAGCAAGCCGTCGGAATACTTCACGATGTCGAACAACCGGATGTAGCCGGTTGAAGGCAACAGGGCACCATAGTAGTAATCGACGGTATCTTCCAGCGTATAATAATAGGTATAGACCGAACCGGAGGTTTCCAGCAATTTCACCTTGTCATCCATGCCGCGCTCCTTGAAAATGCGCACGGCATCCGAAGTATGGCATTCGGTGCGCCGGAACGGAATGTCTTGCGCAATGATGGCTTGCATGCGCTCTTTAATGGCCAGCACGTCGTCGTCGGTGAGCGGACGCCCTATTTGCAGGTCGCAAAAATAACCTTTCGAGACCGGATGCTCCACGTATAGCTTGGCTTCTTCGAAAAGCTCGCCCACCGCCTTGTAAAGCACGAAGCAGAGACTGCGCACATAGGTGCGCATGCCCGAAGGGTCGCGTACGTCGAGAAATTCAACGTCTTTATTGGTGAAGGCACGGAAATGAAGCCCTTCCGAACAGTTATTCACTTTGGCACTAACGGCCGGATAGGGAAAATCGAGTTGGAGACCCTGGTAAATCTCTAAAAGTGAACTGCCGATGGGAAATTCTTTAGAAATATTATTATTTTTGCACCAAATTTGCAACGTGTGTGTCATACGTTATTCTTTTTTATACGATAATGCGGCATCAAAGATAAACAAATCTGTGTAATGCGGCCACTATTTCTTCTCTAATAAAGTTAAAATGGATTATTCTTTTTTCGACCTGTTGAAACTATTGGGAGCGCTTGGCATGTTCCTCTACGGCATGAAAATTATGAGTGAGGGACTCCAAAAGTTCGCAGGCGACCGTCTGCGTCGTATTTTAACGGCGATGACTACGAACCGCGTAACCGGCGTGCTCACGGGCTTGTCCATCACCGCACTGATTCAATCTTCGTCGGCTACCACCGTGATGGTGGTTAGTTTTGTAAATGCGGGCTTGCTTTCGCTGGCGCAATCCATAGGCGTGATAATGGGCGCCAACATAGGCACTACCGCCACGGCATGGCTCATTTCGGCGCTGGGTTTCAAGATTGATATTGCCGCCTTTGCCCTTCCGCTGCTGGCTTTGGGCATTCCTTTTATTTTTTCGCAACGAAGCAAGCGGAAGTCGGTGGGCGAATTTATATTCGGCTTCTCGTTCCTTTTTATGGGGCTTCAACTCTTAAAAGAGAGCACGCCCGATCTGAAGTCGAATCCGGAAATGTTGCAGTTCATACAAAACTACACCGACATGGGTTTCGGCTCCATCCTGCTGTTTGTGCTGATCGGAACCATCCTCACCATTATTGTTCAGTCCTCTTCGGCCACCATGGCCATTACGCTGGTCATGTGCGTGAACGGATGGATCACTTTTGAGCTTGGCGCCGCGCTGGTGTTGGGAGAGAATATTGGTACCACCATTACCGCCAACTTAGCGGCACTGACCGGCAACACGCAGGCCAAGCGCGCCGCATTGGCGCACTTTGTCTTCAATATCTTCGGGGTCATTTGGGTCTTGCTGCTGTTCACGCCGTTTACCCAAGGAGTAAAAGTGTTGGTGACCTGGCTGTTCGGAGCCGAAGACCCGGCTGCTGAAATCTCGTTCCGCCTCTCGGCCTTCCACACCTGCTTTAATATTTGCAATGTGCTCATCCTGATTTGGGCGGTGAAACTCATTGAGCGCGTGGTGTGCGCCATCATTCCGCAAAAAGAGGCCGACGAAGAGTATCGCTTGCGCTACATCTCGGGGGGCATGCTTTCCACGGCCGAACTCTCTATTTTGCAAGCCAGCAAAGAAATCCATCTCTATGCCGAGCGCACCCACAAGATGTTTGGCATGGTGCGCGAGCTGCTACACACCGAAAAAGACGATGCGTTCAACAAACTCTTCAGCCGCATTGAGAAATACGAGAGCATCAGCGACAACATGGAGCTGGAGATTGCCGCCTACCTCAATCAGGTGGCCGAAGGACGGCTCAGCTCGGAAAGCAAGCTGCAGATACGCCGTATGCTTCGCGAAATCACCGAGTTGGAAAGTATCGGCGACAGCAACTACAACCTGGCGCGTACCATCAACCGCAAACGTCAAACCACCTCCGATTTCACCCCCGGACAGTATGAACATATCCATTTCATGATGGAGCTGACCAATGAAGCCCTCCTGCAGATGATTGCCGTGGTGGAACACCCCGAGCATCAAACGGTCGATATTAACAAGTCGTTCAACCTCGAGCACGAGATTAATAACTACCGCAACCAGCTGAAAACGCAAAACATCGTGGATGTGAACAACAAAGAGTATGACTACCAGATGGGAGTCTACTACATGGACATCATCGGCGAGTGTGAGAAGCTGGGCGACTATGTGGTCAACGTAGTGGAGGCCAGCAGCGAAATCAAAGAGAAGAAAGCCTGAGAAATTCGCCCCGCCCGGGGAGCGTGCAACAAAAAATAGAGGATGTGCCTTCCGGACACATCCTCTATTCGTTTTGGCCGATTTACAGCCGGCGGGCTACCCTATTCTTCGTATTTCTCGAAGTCATCCTTACCCACACCGCACAACGGGCACACCCAATCTTCGGGAATGTCTTCAAACGCGGTGCCCGGAGCAATACCTCCGTCGGGATCGCCCACTGCGGGGTCGTAGATGTAGCTGCAGACAGTACAAATGTATTTATCCATATTCATTTATTATTAAAGGGTTATATGTTCAAATAACGCCAAAGTCTAAAATTTGTTGCAAGATGCAAAAGAAAAAGCATTGCCACTCCTGATAAAATAACTTCCTTTGCAGCATGAAATATGTCGAATACACCTTTCAAACCTCGCCGTGCAACCAAACGGTGCACGATGTGCTGGCCGCGCTGTTGGCCGACATCGGTTTTGAAAGTTTTGTGGAGCAGGAAGAGCCGGCCGGACTACTCGCCTACGCCCCCTGCGGATCGTTCACCGGGCAGCAGCTCGACGAGCTGGTTGCCACCTTTCCCTTAGACGATACCAGCATCACCTACCGGGCGGTCGAGATAGCCGATTGCAACTGGAACCAAGCCTGGGAGCAGCACTTTTTCCAGCCGTTGGTCGTGGATGACCGCTGCGTGGTGCACAGCACCTTTCACACCTCCTATCCGCCGGCACGCTACGAGCTAATCATCAATCCGCAAATGGCCTTCGGCACCGGACATCACGAAACCACCCGCCTGATTCTCACCGAGCTGCTGGATGCCGATGTGGAAGGCAAAAACGTGCTCGATATGGGTTGCGGCACGGCCATTCTGGCCATTTTGGCGCGCCTGCGCGGAGCCGCGCATTGCCTGGCCGTAGACATCGACGAGTGGTGCGTGCGCAACGCCGCCGAAAACATCCGGCTAAACAAGCTGGAGGGCATCACCGTGATGCAAGGCGATGCTTCGCTACTGCCCGCAGAAGCGCGCTTCGAGGTGGTGCTGGCCAACATCAACCGCAATGTATTGCTTGCTGACATGGCGCACTACGCCCGCGTGATGCGCGCAGGCGCCGAACTCTACCTAAGCGGCTTCTACCGCGAAGATGTTCCGCTGCTGCAGGCTGAGGCCGAGCGTTGCGGCCTGCAGTGGGAACAGGTCCGCGAGCAGAACCGCTGGAGCGCGGCAAAGTGCCGCAAAGCGGCCGAATAATCCCTCACACCCCGTGGCACGCTACTTTCTCGATCTCTCCTACGACGGCACCGCCTACCACGGCTGGCAAATCCAGCCAAACGGCGCCAGCATCCAGGCCAAACTGACGGAAGCACTTTCCACCCTGCTGCGCACCCCCACTTCGGTGGTGGGCGCCGGTCGAACCGATGCCGGCGTGCATGCCCTGCAGATGATCGCCCATTTCGATGCGCCCGCGCCGGTGGATACACACTTGTTGACCGGCAAACTCAACCGGCTGCTGCCCCCCGACATCGCCATCCGTCAAATCCGGCCGGTACGCCCCGATGCACATGCCCGCTTCGATGCCAGCTCCCGCACCTACCGCTATTATATTACCACCGCCAAATCTCCCTTCGTGCGCGCCTATCGCTACCGGTTGGTGCATGCCCCCGACTACGAACGGATGAATGAGGCCGCCGGAGAGCTTTTCCGCTACACCGACTTCACCAGTTTCAGCAAACTACACACCGATGTGAAGAGTAACCACTGCCGCATCCTGGAGGCCGCGTGGACGCCCTGCGATCCGGACACCTGGTGCTTTACCATCCGTGCCGACCGCTTCCTTCGCAACATGGTGCGCGCCATCGTGGGCACCCTGCTCGAGGTGGGACGGGGCAAGCTTTCGATCGAAGAATTTGCGCACATCATCGAGCAAAAAGACCGGTGCATGGCCGGAAGCTCCGTTCCCGGGCACGCGCTCTTCTTAGTCGAGGTGGCCTATCCCGACCAACTCTTTTTGTAGCCGGCGCTGACGTATGTGGTTGCTCTTTGCCTTTCTTTCCGCCGCCCTGCTGGGTTTCTACGACGTGTTCAAGAAACAGTCGCTGCAAAACAATGCGGTTTTGCCGGTGCTCTTTCTTAATACACTTTTCTCCAGTGCGCTCTTTGTGCCGTTCATCCTGGCCGGACGTTTCACCACGATACTCAGCGGAACCCCCTTTCACGTGCCGTCGGTGGGTGCAGAAACACACCTGTTCATTTTGCTTAAGTCGTTCATCGTACTCTCCTCCTGGATTTTCGGTTATTTCGGCATGAAACACTTGCCCCTGACCATTGTCGGGCCGATCAACGCCACGCGGCCGGTGATGGTGTTGGTGGGGGCGATGTTGCTCTTCGGCGAACGACTCAACGGCTATCAATGGACGGGCGTGGCCTTGGCCGTCGTCTCTTTTCTGATGCTGAGCCGTTCGGGCAAAAAAGAGGGTATCGACTTCAAACACGACCGCTGGATCTACTTTATCGTGCTGGCAGCACTCATAGGCGCCGTGAGCGGACTCTACGACAAATTTCTCATGCAACGTTTTGCGCCGATGGCCGTGCAAGCCTGGTACAATCTCTATCAAGTGTTCCTTATGTGCCCGGTGCTGCTGGGGCTGTGGCTGCCCGGGCGCGACCGGCATACGCCCTTTCGGTGGAGCTGGAGCATTGTGCTGATTTCCCTCTTTCTTTCGGCAGCCGACTTCGCCTATTTCTACGCCCTGAGCTATCCCGATGCGATGATTTCCATCGTTTCGATGATTCGGCGGGGCAGCGTGCTGGTCTCGTTCCTCTTTGGCGCCTGGTGCTTTCACGAAAAGAATTTGCGTAGCAAAGCGGTTGATTTGGTTTTAGTACTCATCGGCATGTTCTTTCTCTTCTTGGGGAGCCGGTAACGGCCGGAGGCAGCGTCAAACCGCGCAGTTTGACGCCGGAAAACTTTGCAACGGCGTCAATACGCACGTTTTTACGGCGGAAAACTTTGCAACGGCGTCAATACGCACGTTTTTACGGCGGAAAACTTTGCGACGGCGTCAACACGCACGTTTTTATGGCGGAAAACTTTGCAACGGCGTCAATACGCACGTTTTTATGGCGGAAAACTTTGCAACGGCGTCAATACGCACGTTTTTATGCCGGAAAACTTTGCAACGGCATCAATACGCACGTTTTTATGGCGGAAAACTTTGCAACGGCATCAATACGCACGTTTTTATGCCGGAAAACTTTGCGCCGTCACCCCTCTTTGTCATTTAGTAAGTATATTTAGGTTGTTTATGCGGTTTTACGGATAAACAGCTTGCATTTTAACGCTAAAGAAGATTTTTTTTCATATTAACCTTGTCCGTTTTGGGTTTATTAATATATTTGCACTTCGTAAAGAGACAATTAATGTAAAGTTAAACTTTAAAGAGAGAATTTATGAAAAGAAAGTTAATGCTGTTAATGGCTTGTCTCCTCACGGGGATAAGTATGGCTATTGCCCAAACTCGGACCATCACAGGCTATGTGATTTCGGAAGAGGACGGGCAACCCGTCATCGGTGCTTCGGTGGTGGTAACAGGAGCTTCCTCCAAAGGAACGGTGACGGATACGGATGGTAAGTTTACCCTCGAAGAGGTATCCGTCGAATTTAAAACACTGACCGTATCGTTCATCGGAATGCAAACGCAGGAGGTGGAGATAAAGAGCGGTGCGCTTCGCATCGTTCTCAGACCGGATACGGAAACGCTGGACGAGGTGATGGTGATCGCTTACGGCACCGCCAAAAAGTCGGCCTTCACCGGATCGGCCTCGGTGGTGAAGGCGGAAACGCTCGAAAAGCGGCAAGTATCCAATGTATCCAATGCCTTGTCCGGAACCATGGCCGGTGTTCAAACCACCAGCAGCAACGGTCAGCCGGGCGTCAGCTCCACGGTTCGTATCCGTGGTATCGGATCGATCAATGCGGGAAATGCTCCTTTATATGTAGTAGACGGCATTCCCTACGACGGCGGGCTGGATGCCATCAATTCACAGGACATTGAGTCGATGACGGTGCTCAAAGATGCGGCGGCGGCAGCTCTTTACGGCGCACGCGGTGCGAACGGCGTCATCCTGATTACCACCAAGAAAGGTTCCTCGGGCGCAGCCAGAGTGACGGTGGAAGCGCGCTGGGGTGCCAATTCGCGTCAGGTAACCAACTACGATGTGATGCAAAATCCCGCTACCTACATGGAAAAGGCCTATGAATCGCTCTACAACGCCGGTATCTACAATTTAAACTACAATCCGGCCAAAGCCAACCAGTATGCCAACAACACCCTGAACAGCGCCTTGGGTTATCAGATTTATACCGTGCCCAAAGGCCAGTCGCTGGTGGGTATGAACGGCAAACTTAATCCGAACGCCACGTTGGGCTACTCCGACGGAACCTATACCTATCTTCCCGACAAGTGGGCCGATGAGATGTTTTCGAGCCGGTTGCGCCAGGAATACAACGTGAGCATTCGTGGGGGAAGCGAGAAATTCAAGTACTACTTCTCGGCGGCCTATCTGAGCGACCAGGGTATCATCGAAAACTCCGATCTGGAACGTATCTCCACCCGCTTGAATCTGGATTACGACGTCAAGAAGTGGCTGAAAATCGGAACCAACATGAGTTACTCCAACAACTCGAGTCGCTATCCGAGCGAGCAAACCGCTACGGCTTCTTCGGGCAATGCCTTCTTCCTGGCCAACATGATTGCGCCCGTCTATCCGATGTATGTGCGTGACGAAAAAGGCAACATCCTGATCGACAAAAACACCGGTTATAAAATCTACGACTACGGCGACGGAAAGAGTACACCCCATACCCGTAACTTTATGGCCATGGCCAATCCGATGTCGGTGCTGCTCTACAACCAGGAGCAATATTTGATGGATATTCTCGACGGAAAATGGTATGCCGCCATCACCCCGCTGGAGGGATTAACGCTGACGGCTACGTTGGGCTTGCACGTGGACAATACCCGTTTGCACGGCTCGGCCAACCGCTACTACGGACAAGATGCAAATTACGGTGGCTCTTCCAGCCAGGAGTATAACCGATACTACTCGTTGAACCGGCAATACTTAGCCAATTACAAGAAACAGTTCGGTTTGCACAACCTCGATGTCCTGGTGGGCTACGAAGGCTATGAATACCAAACCGAAAACCTGTACGCCTACGGTTACAACACCTATCAAGACAACAGCTACGTGGTTAACAACACCATCGACCGTCGATACGGAGGCGGCTCGGCCTCCTTCTACGCAACCGAGGGAATCTTCTCGCGTGTCGATTACAACTACGACAGCAAATATTACGGCAGTGTCTCCTACCGCCGTGACGCATCGTCTCGTTTTCATCCCGACAATCGCTGGGGAAACTTCTGGTCAATCAGTGGTGCTTGGGATTTGGCTAAGGAGGGTTTCCTCTCGGGAGCCTCCGATTGGGTCAATCACCTCAAACTCAAAGCTTCTTTCGGTCAACAGGGTAACGACAACATCGGTAACAACTATGCCTACACCGATCAGTTCTCGGTAACAGGTGCCGACGGCGTTTTCTCGGATGCCAACCTTGCCTACAAGGGAAATCCCGATATAACGTGGGAAACGAGCAACTCCTTCAATGTGGGAGTGGATTTCTCGTTGTGGAGCGACAAACTGAGCGGTACCATCGAATATTTCAATCGCCAAACCAAAGATATGTTGTACTACAAACCGGTGGCTCCATCGAACGGATACGGCTCCATCCCGATGAACATCGGAAGCATGCGCAACGCCGGATTGGAGGTGGAGTTGAACTATAAACCCATTCATACCAACAACTTCAAATGGGATGTCACGTTCAACGCCACTTACCTGAAGAATACCATTCTCAAGCTTTATTCCGCCCTGAATGGCGAGCTGATCGTTGATCCTTATGTTTATCAGGAAGGAAAATCGATCTATCAATTCTACTTGGTGCAGTATGCCGGTGTGGACGAAGCAACCGGTAAAGCACTCTACTGGGCGAAAGATGAACAGGGCAATCCCATCACCACCGACAACCTTTCGGTTGCCAACAACTACCGCGAGGCCAGCGGCTCCATTTTGCCGAAGGTTTACGGAGGCTTGGGCACGGCGCTGGAGTTTCACGGGTTCGATTTCTCCATTCAATGTGCCTATCAGCTGGGAGGTACCATTTTTGATAGTGGCTACCAACGTTTGATGCACGGCGGTATCGCAGGCGATATGGGGAGCAACTGGCACAAGGATATTCTGGATTCTTGGTCGGAAACCAACACCAAGTCGAACGTTCCGCGTGTCGATTACAACGATCAATATGCCAACAGTACTTCGAGTCGCTGGTTAACATCTTCCGACTATTTCAGCATTAATAATATCACCTTTGGATACACCTTCCCACAACGTTTTACCAACCGCTTGGGCATCGGCTCGCTGCGTCTGTACGGAGCCGCCGATAATGTGGCTTTAATCACGGCACGCAAAGGTTTGGACCCGCGTATGGGTTATCTCACCGCCACCACTGCCCTGTATACCACCATGCGCACCATTTCCGGCGGCATTAAACTAACGTTCTAACTATTGCACTCTTATTAATTATACGAAAAATGAAAAAGAACTATATTTCAATCGCATTGACTCTGAGCGCTTTGGTGCTCTCGAGTAGCTGTGTGGATATGGATACCGCACCGATGGGTAGCACGATTACCGCCGGCCAAAAGGAACTGGCGTATCAAAGAAACCCCGATATGGTATCAGCGGGAGTAAGCGGCATCACGGCCATGTTTAGCGTGTACGGAAATGCCATTAGCACCGCCACCTCTATAAGTCACAACGACATTGGTTATCCGGCCATCATGATGATCCTGGATTCCCGGGGAATGGACTTCGTGGGCTTCGACACCGGCTATAACTGGTTCCGACGGTCTCTGAATTACAGCGACAATCTAAACAGCAGCGACATGACGGCGCTCATCTGGAACACCATCTATAATCAGTTGTATGCCACGCGCCTCATCTCTTCGTCGATCGATCCGGAAACGGAAGACCCCAAACTTCAGTTTTATCTGGCTCAAGCATTGGCCATTCGCGCCTTCGACTACTTTACCCTGGCGCAAACGTATCAATTCACCTATAAAGGCAACGAAGACAAACCCTGTGTGCCGGTAATCACCGAACTCAATGCCGACGAATCGGCGTTGGTGGGTATGGCGCGTGCCACCGTGAAAGATACCTATACTCAAATCATGAAAGATTTGGATAAGGCCATTGCGCTGCTGGAAAATTCTACGGTGAAGCGTAGCGACAAACGTTATGTGAGTCGCGAAGTGGCTTACGGCATTCGTGCCCGCGTCAATCTGGTGATGCAAAACTATTCCGCCGCGGCCTCCGATGCACAAACGGCCATTAAGGACAGCGATGCCAAACCCTCTTCCATCAAAGATGCGTCTATGCCGACGTTCAAAGACATCACCGAATCGGACTGGATGTGGGGTATGCTGGTTGCCGAAACCGACCGTGTGGTTACTTCGGGCATTGTCAACTGGCCCTCGCACATGGGTTCGCTAAACTACGGATATGCTTCGGTAGGCGCTTGGCGTTTGATTAATAAAAAGCTCTACAACTCCATTCCCGCTACGGATGTTCGCAAAGGCTGGTTCTTAGATGCAAACGGAGCCTCCGCCAACCTCTCTTTCGCCCAACAAGCCTACGTGAAGAGCGCCGGATGTCCTCCCTACACGCAAGTGAAGTTTGCTCCCTACAAGAACGAACTGGGCACCAGCGAAAACGCCAACGACATTCCCCTGTTGCGTATCGAAGAGATGTATCTCATTTTAGCGGAAGCACAGGCCATGGGCGGTAATTCTTCCGAGGGCAAGAAGACGCTGGAAGATTTTGTTCGCGCCTATCGCGATCCCTCTTACGTATGTCCGGCAGCTGATGCCGCCGGCGTGCAAGATGAGGTGTGGAATCAACGTCGCATCGAATTGTGGGGCGAAGGACAGTCTTATTTCGATGTGATGCGCTTGAAAAAGCCGATCGACCGTCGGGGCGGAGGGTATGCCGCTGCGTTGGTGTTCAACATTCAGCCCACCGATCCGGTATTGATTTATCAGATTCCGCGTGCCGAAGAACAAGCCAATCCGCTCATCAACGAAGAGGATTACAATCCCACTTCAAGCACGCCCTCACCGGTAGCCGATACGGAAGATTGATCGGTCTAATTCATTTATAAAAAATAGAAACGTATGAAACAATATAGATTATTAATCAGTGCTGCGCTCTGCAGCATGATTGTGCTTCTTTCCGGCTGTGAATCGGAAGCAGAGAAGTACGTCCGGGGAGAATTACCGGACAACGCGCAGGTGTTTTTCTCCAACACCTTGCCTGCAACGATTGATGTGACCAAGGACGCCTCTTCCGTTCAAATTGAAGTTTCTCGTGCCAAGGTTGAGGCAGCGGCAACGGTAAACATCTCCTCCGTGGGCGGTGACGGACTTTATACCATTCCTTCTTCGGTAACATTTGCCGCAGGAGCCGCCACCACACAACTCATCATTTCGTATGATCCGGAGCAGATTGCCTATGACGATTACAAGGAAATCACACTGACGGTGGCAGCAGACGGTTCCACTCCTTATGCCAACTCTTCGTACACCTTCCGATTGGGTATTCCTTCTCCTTGGAAGTCGTTGGGAGAAGGGCTTTATCGGGAAGATGTGATAGGACCGTTGTATGAGTTAGATGTTGTTGATTTGAAAGTTGAAATCCAAGAGAATGAGCTGACGCCGGGATTGTTCCGTTTGGTGAATCCGTATGCGAAATATCCCCTGGGTGTTAAAGACACCAGTCGCGACTATTATTTGGAAATTAATGCAACCAACCCGAATGAGGTCTATATCACGCATCAAGCATTGGGTATTACGCTGGATAACTCGGACGGTCCTCTTGGCATTTATAGCTTTGCTGCTTACACGGCGGATAATGGTAAGACACCCACTGCAGATATGTGGGGTATGTATGCTAATGGTATCATCACATTCCCTGCAAATCAAGTATTGGCTTCGTTGGGTACCAGCTTGTATTATGGCAATACAAATGGGAAATTTATGATCGCTATGCCCGGTATAGAAGTCAAAGACTACTCAGCCGAACTTACCTACAAAGGTCGTTTTGTGGATATTGCCGGTAACAATTATGCAATCATCGCCGACACGTTGGGAGCCGATGTTGCATCGGCCAAGATTGCAATAGCCCGTAGAGGCAATGAACAAGCTGTTCTTAACGGCATCATAGACGGTTCCGTTGAATCCGTTGCAGTGAATGCGGACGGAATGGTACAGGTTCCCTGCGATATGAGTGGTGCTATGACAGCAATCATCGTAACATATGCCGAAAACAAGGCACAAGAATATGCAACCGTATCTTTTGACTTCTCCACAGGCAATCCGCTGGGTGATTTGCAGGAAGGCAAGAGTATCGACGACTATGTGGGCAAATGGAGTGTCTCCACATCGGACGCCGGACAAGTACAGGCAACGGTGACCAAAATAGATGACGCCGTTGTGTCCGTCACGGGATTGTTGCCGTTGCCCGGTTATGATGATACCTTCTACATGGAGGTGGATCAAGCAACCGGTTGGCTATCTTTTGGTTTTCAGCAAATGAAAACATACTCGGGTCTTCCCGTTTATGCAACCATGCTTAACGATGCCGAAAATAAACTTGACGCCGGCGGAAAGGAATCGCTTATCGGCGGACTATTGTCGGACGGCTCCTTGCTGTTCGTAAACAATCCGGCAAACACCGGACAGTGGAATATGATAGGATTCTTTGCTCAAGAAAAAGACTGGTCGTTAGTCAATGCAGTTGAACTAAATTGGATACCGATCACCTCGAGCGCACCCGAAGCCACTCATTTTGTTCCCTCTTTCTCCGGGCCACACTATAAAGCGGCTTTGCCGATAAAGAGCAATCGCTCGCTGAAGGTGGGTACCGTTATCGATTCGACGGCGGGAAAGAAAGCCATTGCCGTGCTTGACAATGCGGCAGCCGGAAACCTGAGTTTCCCCGGGCGATAATCGAGCGTTCCGTCTGATGCGGACACATTGATTGATAACGAGAGGGAACCAAGGCGCTTATTTGCATCTTCTTGGTTCCCTTTCTTCCTATTATTCTAATTCATTTCAACTATTATTCCATGAAAAAGGTACTACTCTTAGCTTGGCTGTTTGTAGCCGGAGGGATTGTATGGGGTGCCCAGCGTTCCGCCCAAGAGGCACTGACCATTGCCCGTACATTCTTTGCCCAATCGGGGCAAACCACCCGCAACGCGGGTGATGAAGTGCAGCTGGTGGCGCTCTCGGGCGATTTGTTGGACGATGCCTCGACGCGCACCGGACAGACGGCCGAGGCTGCCTTCTATGTATACAATCGGGGGGATGCCGCCTATGTGATTGTTTCGGGCGACGACCGGATGCGTCCCATCCTGGGCTATTCGCACGAGGGGGCTTTCGTCACCTCCTCTCTTCCCGAAAACATGTTGGGCTGGCTGCGGCAATACCGCCAGGCGTATGGCACGCTGGAGGTCAGGCAGCCCGACATCGCCGAGCCGCTGCAGCAAAAGCCCCGGGCGGCGCTCGCCCCGAGCGTCTCTCCGCTGTTGGGCGAGATCAATTACAACCAAGACGCCCCCTACAACAACGACTGTCCGGTGGTGGGCGGCGGCAGAAGCGTGACCGGATGCGTAGCCACGGCCATGGCCACCATCCTAAAGTTCTATCACTATCCCGCGCAAGGAATCGGGCAGCACTCCTACGAGTTGAGCAGCAACAAGACCACCTACTGGTTCGACTACGGCAACACCACGTTCGACTGGGACAACACGCTGCCGCAATACCAGACGGGCACGCCCAGCCAGACGCAACTCAAGGCCATCGCCCAGCTGATGTATGCCTGCGGCGTGGCGGTGGATATGAACTATTCGCCCGGCAGTTCGGGTGCGATGTCGTTTGCCGTGGCCGACGCCCTGATTGACCACTTCGGCTACGATGCGAACATGCGCTACCTCAAGCGTAGCTACTACTCGGCCCCGGAGTGGATGGAACTGCTCAAGACGGAGCTGAGCGAGGGGAGGCCGGTGATCTACGACGGCTACTCTCCGTCGGTGGGGCACGAGTTTGTCTTCGACGGCTACGACGACGGGGACCTGGTGCACGTGAATTGGGGCTGGGGCGGCTCGAACAACGGCTACTTCGAGGTGTCGCTGCTCAATCCCTATTCAACCGGCATTGGCGGAGGCGACAGTGGAGAGGGCGGCTACGTGGGTGACCAAGGAATGATTCTGGGTTTCCAGCCCCCCAAGGAAGGTACCGTCTACACCTCGGAGTTTATCCTGGAAGACGACGTGCTGCTGAGCCAAACAACGGTGGCGAAGGGCGAATCCTTCACGATGACGCTGCAGAACTGCTTTAATGTGAGCACCCGCTTTGTCAGCGGGCAGTTGGGCATCATTGCCCAGAAGGACGGCACCCGGGAACGGTTGAACATCACCCCGTATCCGCTCTCCGACCTCGCCTCGGCCTACGGTTACGGCCGGATTCCCCTGGAAGTGCAAATCCCCGCGACGATGACGGACGGAACGTATGCGCTCTACCCCGCCTCCAAAGAGCAGCGCGACGCCGATTGGGTGCCCATGCGCGGGGGCGCCGGATTCCAGACGCAGTTTACCCTGGTGGTCAGTGGGACGGAGTGCGTCATCACCCCGTTTACGCTGCCCTTCGAGGTGAAAAGCAGGCTCGCGGGCACGTTGTCGGTAGAACAGAAGCTCTTCGGCGGCCGCAACGGCTATTTTAACCTGACACTGGCCAATGTGAGCAACCGCACGGGCGATGATTTCTACGGCCAGACGGGCATCGCCATCCAAACGGCCGGGGAAAACCCCACCCTCACCTCGTTCATCGCCACGCGCGACCTCTGGCTCAAGCCGGGCACCGAGCAGCAGCTCAACTTGAGCGGCTTGCTGGTCTCCAACCGCGCCGCGGTCAACACCGACCTGGCGGAAGGGGAGTACTTGATTACGCCGGCCGTGCAATGGGGCAACGCGCTCTACGCCGTGGGCGCCTCGCAGCAGGTCACGGTGCATTTTGCCTACGGAACTCCCGCGTTGGTGGTGCGTAACGGCCGCCTGGAGAAGAACACCTTGGCCGTGGGCGAGTCGGTGAAGATGTTGGCCGACTTCTCCTTGAGCGGGCTGGGCAACGTCTACTCGAAAACCTTGTACATGGGCTTCTTCCCCGCCAGCGGCGGGAGTTCGCTGGCGCAACACTACGTCAATGTGCAGGTGGAGAAGAACGTGCCCTACGCCTTCGAGGAGATGTTCGACGCCCGGCTGCCGGTGGGCGACTATGTGGTGGTGTTGTGCGAGCCGCAGACGGAAGGGTACAACCCCAACATCTCGGTGCTGCAGGCCTACTTCTCGGTGACGCCCGCCACCGGCATCGAGCAGCCTGCCGGCGATCCGTCGTCGCTCCTCATCTACGACCAACCCGTGGGAGAGACGCTGACCTTGCGCGCTCCGGGGGAGGCGACGATGATCCGCATCTACGATGTGGGCGGACAATTGGTACTGCAGCAGCAACCCGCCCGGGCGGCGGACGACCGCTACCGGCTTTCGGTGGGGCACTTGCCGGCGGGCTACTACATTGTGCAGGTGCAGACTGCCGACGGAAAGTCCTACCGCGCCAAGTTCGTCAAACGCTGAGGGGACAGGGCACCATCGGCCGAAGAGAGCCTTAAACAGCGATGAGTGGAGCTGGTGTCGGCCGCCGCTTGCTTCACTCATCGCTGTATGGAGCTGGTGTCGGCCAGGGGCGAAGCCTCCACGTATGCGGAAGCCTCGCCTCCGGCTAACAACGAAGCCTCCACGTATGCAGAAGCTTCGCGCTGCCCGACGACAGCCCCGTACAACAATGAAACACCCTTGCGAAGCGCTTCGCAAGGGTGTTTCGTTGCTGTTTGGAGCGATCGGCTTAGAACAAGCTCCACGCTACGGTGAGTCCGGCCATGACGATGGAGACCATGCTCATCAATTTAATGAGGATGTTCAAGCTCGGGCCGGAAGTGTCTTTGAACGGGTCGCCCACGGTGTCGCCCACCACGGTAGCCTTGTGTACGTCGCTGCCCTTGCCCCCGAAGTTGCCCTCTTCGACATGCTTCTTGGCGTTATCCCAGGCGCCGCCGGCGTTCGCCATGAAGATGGCCAACACAAAGCCGCTGCCTAAGCCGCCCACCAGCAATCCGATCACGCCGGCCACGCCGAAAATCAGTCCCATCGCCACCGGAATGATGATGGCCAAGAGCGAGGGGAGCACCATCTCCCGTTGGGCGCCGCGTGTGGAGATTTCTACGCACCGCGCATAGTCGGGCGTGGCCTGTCCGGTGAGGATGCCTTTGATTTCCCGGAACTGACGGCGCACCTCTTCGACCATGCTTTGCGCAGCCCGTCCCACGGCGTTCATCGTCAAGCCGCAGAACATGAACGCCATCATCGAACCGATGAAGATGCCGGCCAATACCTTGGGATTCATCACGTTCATCTGGTAATAGCCGATGAAGTCGACAATCGTCGAGGCCTCGATTTGCGCCTTGTCGAGCATGTCGGTGCCCACACGCACCAATCCGTCGGCCGCCCCGTCGGCCAAGCGCGACAAGCCAATCTTGATCTCTTCAATGTAGGAGGCGAGCAGCGCCAACGCCGTCAGGGCAGCCGATCCGATGGCAAATCCCTTGCCCGTGGCGGCCGTGGTGTTGCCCAAGGCGTCGAGTGCGTCGGTACGATGCCGTACTTCGGGTTCCAACCCGCTCATTTCGGCGTTCCCCCCGGCATTGTCGGCGATGGGGCCGTAGGCGTCGGTGGCCAACGTGATGCCAAGGGTCGAAAGCATCCCCACGGCGGCGATACCGATGCCGTAGAGACCCTTGGTCATGTTGCCGGCCGAAATCATCTGTTCCACGTCGAAGCCGATGGCGCAGAGATAGGCCAAAATCACGGCAATGGCAATGGTAACCACGGGGATGGCCGTGGAAAGCATGCCCAAACCGATGCCCGAGATAATCACGGTGGCCGGACCGGTCTTTCCCGCTTCCGAGACTCGCCGCGTAGGACGATAGGAATGGGAAGTATAATACTCGGTAGATTGCCCGATGATTACGCCGGCCAGCAATCCGCTGATGACCGAGAACGAAAGTCCCAGCCAATTCTCCAGTCCCAGCATGTAGAGAATGCCGAACGTGCCGATGGCAATCAGGATGGCAGCCGTATTGGTGCCGCGTCCCAGTGCACCGAGCAGTTGCTTCATGTCGGCGCCCTCTTTGGTGCGTACTAAGTAGATGCCCAAGATGGAGAGCAGGATGCCTAAGGCGGCAATCAGCATGGGCGCCAGGATGGCTTTGAGTTGCACCTCGCCACCCATGACATAAAAGGCCGAGGCACCCAGTGCCGCCGTGGAGAGAATCGAACCGCAGTATGATTCGTAGAGGTCGGCACCCATACCGGCCACGTCACCCACGTTATCGCCCACGTTGTCGGCAATCGTGGCCGGGTTGCGCGGGTCATCTTCGGGAATGCCGGCTTCCACCTTTCCCACCAGGTCGGCACCCACGTCGGCGGCCTTGGTATAGATGCCGCCGCCCACCCGTGCGAAGAGCGCTTGCGTGGAAGCTCCCATCCCGAAGGTGAGCATGGTGGTGGTGATGATCACCATCTTTTGCGCGGTGGAGACCGC
Organism: Prevotellaceae bacterium; assembly: GCA_031262785.1. Classification (GTDB taxonomy): domain Bacteria; phylum Bacteroidota; class Bacteroidia; order Bacteroidales; family Bacteroidaceae; genus Bacteroides. The sequence goes on along the minus strand of JAISHB010000063.1, from coordinate 19,811 downwards.
ATCCACAAAGTAGCTGAGCACAACAAACCAGATGGAGATGTCGAGCAGTCCCAAGCCCACCACCGTCAAGCCCATGACGGCTCCCGAGCGGAATGCGATGCGCAACCCTCTGTTAAGCCCGGTGCGGGCGGCGTGTGTGGTGCGCGCCGATGCGTAGGTGGCTGTTTTCATGCCGATGAAGCCGGCCAGCCCCGAGAAGAAACCTCCCGTGAGGAAGGCGAAGGGCACCCATTTGTTCTGTACATTGAAACCGAAAGCCAAAACGGCAAAAAACAGGGCGAGCACCACGAAGACGATCAGCACAACCTTGTACTGCTGCTTGAGGTATGCCATTGCACCCTCTCTGACGTACAGCGCAATCTTCTTCATGGTGTCGGTGCCTTCGCTTTCTTTCATCATCTGGCAGTAGAAATGCCAGGCAAAACCAAGCGCCACAATCGACGCAACGGGGATAAACCAGAAAAGTAAATTGTCCATGGTAAATGAGATTAAACAGTAAGTATTTCGATGATAGTTTCTTTTAACGAAGGGCTAAAAGTATCTATTTTTGTTGAAACGGCGAGAAGTTTGCCTGTTTTTCTTCCCACTCACAGCGGAAAAGTAGCGTAATAAGTTGTAGGATAGAAAATTAAGCACTACTTTTGCGACCGATTATTCCGCAACGGGTTCAAATCAAGCGCTTCAAACCGAATTTGAGAAGCCACCCGCCGGAGCTAACTTATATTAGTTAAGAATGCGATTATGTACGCAATTGTAGAAATCAACGGTCAGCAATTCAAGGCAGAGGCCGGCAAGAAACTGTTTGTTCATCACATCCAACAATCGGAAGATGGGGCAACAGTAGAGTTTGACAAGGTTTTATTGGTAGACAACGACGGAGCCGTTACCGTAGGCACTCCCACCGTAGAAGGCGCCAAGGTGATTTGCCAAGTAAAATCCAATTTGGTAAAAGGCGACAAGGTGCTGGTGTTCCACAAGAAGAGAAGAAAAGGACATCGCAAGCTCAATGGTCACCGCCAACAGTTCACCGAGTTAACCATCACCGAAGTAGTAGCTTAACCCACCTAAAAAACAACAAGAAGAAATGGCACATAAAAAAGGTGTCGGCAGTTCTAAGAACGGCCGCGAATCAGAAAGTAAACGATTAGGCGTGAAAATATTTGGTGGCGAAGCCTGCAAGGCTGGTAACATCATAGTACGCCAACGAGGAACCGAGTTTCATCCGGGTTTGAACATCGGCATGGGCAAAGACCACACCCTGTTTGCCTTGGTAGACGGAACGGTTCAATTTAAGAAGGGTCGCGAAAGCCGCCGCTATGTTTCTGTACTCCCTGCAGAAAAGGCGGAGGCATAGATCTCGATAAACGAATAGCAAAGGAGAGGGATACAGTCCGAAGGATTGTGTCCCTTTGCTTTATCATAGATAACCCTACACAATATGCTTACTATCAAACAAATCACGGAAAACGCCCAGGCTGTGATCCGTGGATTAGAGAAGAAACATTTCCGCAATGCGTCCGACATGGTGGCACAAGTGACGGCTGCAAACGACAAACGACGCAGCACACAAGCGCTGTTGGACACGAACCTGTCCGAGGTCAATGTGCTGTCCAAGTCGATAGGCGTACTCATGAAGGAGGGGAAAAAGAGCGAAGCCGAAGCAGCCAAGAACCGCGTAGCTGAGCTAAAAGAGGCAAACAAAACCCTTCAAGCCGAGATGGAACAAGCAGCCGAAACGCTGCAGACATTGCTCTATGCCATCCCGAATGTCCCTTACGACGAGGTGCCCGAAGGCATCGGCGCCGAAGACAACGTGGTAGTGCGAATGGGCGGCATGGAAACCCCGCTTCCGGTCGATGCCCTTCCGCACTGGGAGCTGGCTAAGAAGTACGACCTGATAGATTTCGACCTTGGTGTGAAGATTACCGGCGCCGGATTCCCCGTATATAAAGGTAGGGGTGCGCAACTACAACGGGCGCTTATCAACTTCTTCCTGGACGAAGCCCGCAAGGCCGGTTACCTCGAGATCATGCCCCCTACGGTGGTGAATGCCGCCTCGGGCTACGGCACCGGCCAGCTTCCGGACAAAGAGGGACAGATGTATCACTGCCAGGTGGACGATTTCTACCTTATCCCCACCGCCGAAGTGCCTGTGACCAATATCTATCGCGATGTGATTCTCGAGGAGAAGCAACTCCCCGTCAAGAACTGTGCCTACACGCAATGCTTCCGTCGCGAGGCCGGCTCCTACGGTAAGGATGTGCGCGGGCTAAACCGTCTACATGAGTTCTCGAAAGTAGAGTTGGTGCGCATCGACAAGCCCGAACACTCCCGCCGGTCGCATCAAGAGATGCTTGCCCACGTAGAGGGCTTGTTGCAGAAGCTGGAGCTTCCCTACCGCATCCTACTCCTATGCGGAGGTGACATGAGCTTTACTGCCGCCCTCTGCTACGACTTTGAAGTCTACTCCGAAGCCCAGAAGCGTTGGCTCGAGGTTAGCTCTGTCTCGAACTTCGACACCTATCAGGCCAATCGCCTCAAATGCCGCTATCGCATGGCCGATAAGAAGACCGAACTATGTCACACCCTGAACGGATCGGCACTGGCATTACCCCGCATCGTGGCCGCCTTGCTCGAAAACAATCAAACGTCCGAAGGTATCCGCATCCCCCAAGCCTTGGTGCCCTACACCGGCTTCGAACTCATCGATTGATTATCCCACCCCATTACACACTTCTGATATGAACCGCATCCTGCACAAAGAATACCTTTCGGAGAAGGTGTTCAAACTGGAGATAGAAGCCCCGCTGATTGCCCGTTCGCGCAAAGCAGGCCATTTTGTGATTGTCCGCGTAGGCGAGAAGGGCGAGCGTATGCCGCTGACCATCGCCGGTGCAGATCCTGCCAAAGGCACCATCACCCTGGTGATTCAAAAGGTGGGTCTCTCCTCGGCACGCCTTGCCACGTTGAACGAGGGAGACTTCATCACCGACGTGGTTGGCCCGCTGGGTCAGGCCACTCACATCCAGCACTTCGGCACCGTGGTGTGTGCCGGCGGAGGGGTGGGCATTGCTCCCATGCTGCCCATTGTGCAGGCGTTGGCGGCGGCCGGTAACAGGGTGATTGCCGTACTGGCCGGACGCAGCAAGGAGCTGATCATATTGGAAGAGGAGATGCGTGCCGCAGCCACCCAGGTCATCATTATGACCGACGACGGCTCCTACGGCAACAAAGGCTTGGTCACAGCCGGAGTGCAGGAGGTACTCGATCGGGAGAAGGTGGACAAATGTTACGCCATTGGTCCGCCCGTCATGATGAAGTTCGTCTGTGAGCTTACCCGCGGCTATCACGTACCCACCGAGGTGTCGCTCAACACCATCATGGTGGACGGTACGGGCATGTGTGGCGCCTGCCGCATCACCATAGGTGGGAAGACCCGCTTTGTATGTGTGGACGGTCCCGAGTTTGACGGGCATCAGGTCGACTTTGACGAGATGTTGCGGCGCATGGGCGCTTTCAAGGGTGCCGAGCAAGAAGAGATGGAGCGCTTCTGCGCATCCGGGGCACCCGCGAGTGTGGAAGATACAAGTCGGCAGGCCGGTTGGAGGCAGTCACTCCGAGCATCGATGAAGGCCAAGGAGCGTACTGCCATCCCCCGCGTGCGTATGAACGAACTGGATGCACAATACCGATCGCACAGCCGCAAAGAGGAAGTCAACCAGGGACTTACGCAGGATCAGGCCATGCGGGAAGCACAACGTTGCTTGGACTGTGCCAACCCCGGCTGCGTCGGGGGGTGTCCGGTGGGCATCGACATACCGCGCTTTATCAAGCAGATAGAGATAGGCAACCTGGCAGAGGCTGCCAAGACTCTGAAAGAGACCAGTGCCCTGCCGGCCGTCTGTGGCAGGGTGTGTCCGCAAGAGAAGCAGTGCGAGGCACGCTGCATTCACCTCAAGATGCAGGAAGAGGCCGTAGCCATCGGCTACCTGGAACGTTTCACCGCCGACTGGGAACGCGAGAGCGGACAGCTCTTCGTCCCACAGACGGCACCGGCCAACGGCATCCGGGTGGCCGTGGTAGGGTCGGGACCGGCCGGCCTCTCGTTTGCCGGCCAGATGGCCAAGTATGGATACGAGGTCACAGTCTACGAGGCGTTGCACGAAATAGGTGGGGTGCTCAAGTACGGCATTCCCGAGTTTCGGTTGCCCAACAAGGTGGTGGACGTAGAGATTGATAGTCTGGTGAAGATGGGAGTATGCTTCGTCAAGGACTGCATCATCGGGAAGACCCTGAGCATCGAACAGCTTCGGGAGCAGGGCGTTCGCGGAGTGTTCGTGGCCTCGGGTGCGGGACTGCCCAACTTCATGGGCATCCCGGGGGAGAACGCCATCAACGTGCTCTCGTCCAACGAATATCTCACGCGGGTCAACCTCATGGACGCTGCCAGCGAGGATGCCGACACGCCCGTGCCCCTGGGGCGTAGGGTGGCGGTGATAGGTGGCGGCAACACGGCCATGGATGCGGTACGTACCGCCCGCCGGCTGGGTGCCGAGCGTGCCGTGATTGTATACCGTCGGTCGGAAGAGGAGATGCCCGCCCGCCTCGAGGAGGTAAAGCATGCCAAAGAAGAAGGCGTGGAGTTTATGACCCTGCACAACCCGCTCTATTACCAGACCGATGAGCAGGGACGCCTCCGAGGGGTGGTGCTCCAGCAGATGACGCTGGGCGAGGCCGACACCTCGGGACGTCGCCGCCCCGTACCCGTGGAGGGGGCTACCGAGACACTGGAGATTGACCTGGCCATCGTTAGTGTGGGCGTATCGCCCAATCCCATTGTTCCCTCGTCCATCCCCGGACTGCAGGTGAGTGCCAAGGGTACCATCGTGGTGGACGAACGGATGCAAACCTCCATCCCCACCCTCTATGCCGGCGGCGACATTGTACGCGGCGGTGCCACGGTTATCTTGGCCATGGGCGACGGTCGGCGGGCGGCCGAGGCCATGCATCAGACCCTGAGCGAATAAATTCCCTTTTAGATAGTTAACACCATGAAAAGAATCGCATCCAAGTGCGTGCTGGCGCTCCTCCTTCTATGCGCCGCCGCACCCGCCCCCCGGGCACAGAGCAAGAAAGTGATGGAGACCCTGCTGGCCGAATCCATAAAGGCGGCCATCCAATCGGGTAACTACACCATCAGCGTGCATCAGGCTATCCCCATCACGGGTGATGCCATTGAACTGACCTCTCCCTATTCGTTGCGTGTGCGGGGTGATTCGGTCATCTCCTACCTCCCCTACTACGGACGGGGCTATGGCGTCTCTTTCACCGGAGGAAATGCACTGAACTTCCGTGCCAAACTCGACCGTAGCCAGGTGAAGCTAAACTCGAAGGGCAACCGCTTCACCATTGAGCTGACCACCCATACGGGCGAGGATGAGTACACCTTTATGATGCGGGTGTTCACCAACGGTTCGGCCACCATCACCACCACGATGCGCAAGCGGCAGGCCATGCGCTTCTACGGCGTGGTGGATCTGACTCCATAGGCCGGCCTACCGGCTCGTCCGGGCATCGCAAGCAGGTAAATAGTTTGCACAGTGCATGGAGCGCGGCTTCCGGCTCCATACCCTTGCCCCGCACCCTCCCATCGGCGGGGGTGAAAAGGTAAAAAGTCGGCACACCCGACCTACCGACAGGGCAGCGTAAACCAGAAACACGAACCCTTGCCCGGCTCACTCTCTACGCCGATCTCTCCGCCCATCTGGTGGACAATGCTCTGACAGATGGCCAGCCCCAGTCCGGTTCCTTGCATGAAGGTGTTGAGCTTGACGAAGCGGTTGAATACCTCTTCTTTGCGTTCGGGGGTGATGCCGATGCCGGTGTCTTTGACCAGGATGCACACCAGCTGTGCTTCGTCGTAGCGCTGGTAATCCACCGAGATGGAGCCGTGCAGGGTAAACTTGGCCGCGTTGTTTAGCAGATTGGCCAGCACCTGCTTGATGCGGTTGGCATCCCCCCGTATGAGGCAGTCGGTCGGCGGGCGGTTGAAGTGCATCTGCACCTGCTCGCGGACGTTGTGTCGTAGCGAAGTGACCATCTCTTCGCACAGGGTGTTCAGGCTCACCTCGTGGTAGGTGAACTCCATGGTGCCGGCCTCTATCTTGGCCAAGTCCAGGATGTCGGAGATGAGTTGAAGCAACAGTTTGTTGTTGGCCTCGATGATGCGGTGGTACTCCTTTCGTTGCCCGGTGTCCTGGGTCTCGATCATCAGGCTGCTGAATCCCACGATGGCGTTTAGCGGGGTGCGTATTTCGTGGCTCATGTTGGCAAGGAAGGTCGACTTGAGTCGGTCGGCCGCCTGGGCACGGTCGCGGGCTTCGCGCAGGTGCTGCTCGGACTCTTTGAGCACGGTGATATCAAAGTTGACATCCGTCAGTAGGGTGTGTCCCCGGTTGTCCTGCTCCAGCAGGGTGTTGATGCAGAGCCAGCGCCACCCGTCCGGGCGGGTTTTGTCCTCGACACGTACCTCGTCGCGGTAGATGGTTCCGTGATCCGAGGGCTTCTTCATTAGGCGTTGGTGGATGCGGTCCCGATCGTCGGGGTGCAGCGTGGGCGAGGTTTTCATGAACTCGAGTATGGAGACGGACTCGTCCGCACCGATGTTGGCATACCACTGTTTGCTGCTGATGTGCTCGTTGGTCTGCAGGTTGACGCGGCAGTAACCCACCTTGGCAAAGGAGCCCATCTGGTTGAAGACCTTCTCCAAGTGTCTCAGACGACTGATGGTACCGATTAGTTCGGCGTTGTCCCGCGTAATGAGGATAAAGCCGATGTCTTCTCCCGTGTTGTCACTCATACGGGTGATACGGAAATAGACCTTGACCGTGCCCGTGCGGCTGGTAGCATAACAGTCTCCCACCAGATGGAAGTTGTAGTGGCTGGTGAAGTCGAAGGCCTCTCCGTCCCGGATGCGTTGGGTGGTGGCCTCATCGAAGTTGGGGTCTTTGAACAGGTTGTAGCTGTTACACATTGCTTGGGGGTCGAGCACGCCAAAGAACCGGATGGCCTGCTCGTTCAGAGAGATGAGCGTTCCCTGGCGATTGTATATACCCAATCCCATCGAGAAGCTGTGGAAGATGTGGTAGAACATGTGTGGGTTGTTCTGGTCAACGGCCTTCATGTTAGCCGGACTCGTGTAGTGCGCTAAGGCACTTTGATGTTGATTCATACTATAGAGAAGCTTTTAGTTATGTATGGTCTGTTAGTTGACGGTTACCAGTTGCAAAGATAAACTTTTTTAGGTATATGGACACATCCGGTACCTTAAATCTGCCCGACAGCGGGTTTCATCCCCGCTTGTTACCACATCGTAACGGCATTGCCTTGTAAACTTCTGCCGCTTGTATAGCGGGCGAAACCTCCCTGTCCGACCTTTGCGGCAGAAAACCAATACAATTTGCCTGATATGGATATGAACAGCGTAATCTACAAAATCGACTGGGGGAAGGTACTGCTTCTTCTCTTGTTCCTCACGCTTTGCACACTGGTGGCCACCGCTTCGCCACCCTCCCGTCCCGATGAGCCTGCCGGCACCACCCAAACCCTGCGGGGCGTGGTGGTGGATAAGCAGACGGGCGAGCCACTCATCGGAGCCACCGTGCAGGTGGCCGGCACCCCGCACGCCACCGTGACCAATGCCGACGGGGAGTTCCTCCTGACCTTCCCGGCCCGGGAATACACCTTATATATACGTTACATCGGTTACAAGGAGCTGCAAGTTGGCAGCAGCGCCTCTTCGGATAAGGAGCCGTTGCAGCTCCAGCTCGAGAGCGAAAGCACCACCCTCGAGGGAGTAGCCGTCACCGCCACCCTCCGGCGCAGCAACGAGGCTGCCTTGCTGCTCGAGCAGCAACGCAGCTTAGTGGTGCAATCGGCCGTCTCGGCGCAGCAAATCAGCCGGACACAAGACCGCGATGCATCGGAGGTGATTAAGCGCGTGCCGGGCATCTCCATCATCGATGAGAAGTTTGTGATGGTGCGGGGCCTATCCCAACGCTACAACAATGTATGGATCAACGGGAGTGCCGTGCCCAGTTCGGAGGCCGACTCCCGTGCCTTCTCGTTCGACATCATACCCGGCTCGCAGCTCGACAACCTGATTGTGGTCAAAAGCCCCGCACCAGAATACCCGGCCGACTTCACCGGCGGCTTCATCTTGGTCAATACCAAAGAGGTGCCGGTAGGGGGCAATGCCCTGCAACTCTCCGTAGCCGGCGTGCTGAACGACCAGACGCACCTGCGCAATTTCCTATCCTCTCGGGGCGAGCGTGCCGGCTTTCCCTCCTTCGGAGTCGGAGGTGATGCCCGGGTCATCGACATAGTGAGCAACGGCTTCAATACCGACTGGCGGTTGAAAAGCCTGCATCCGGCGGCCGACTGGAAGGCCAACGCCGCCTACAACCACCGTTGGGAAACCCGACGCGCAGGAGCGGTGAGTCTGCTGGCCGCCATTAACTACACCCAATCCTATAAGACCTTGCTACACATGGATAACTCCCTGTACGGTCCCTACGATACGGCCAACGACAAGAGCGTAGCCTTGCGCAGTGCCGTCGATGACCAATACAACCGCGACACCCGGCTGGGTGCGATGCTCAACCTATCCTTCCAGCCCTCCGGAGGTAGCCCCCATCGCTACGAACTCAAGAATATCTTCAACCGCATCACCAAAGAGCGCTACTCGGAGCGTAATGGCTTCAACGCCCAACCCGACCGTATCCACAACATGGAATATTACTCCTCCATCCGCAACGTCTACAACGGACAGTTCACCGGCAAGCATACTTTCGATGGTCAGCGCCTCGACTGGAGCATCGGCTATGCCTATGCCGACCGCGACCTGCCCGATCGTCGCCTCATCGAACGTACCGACCGCACCGACAACGAGCTGAGCATCTACCGCATCAGCCGTGAGTTTACCCGCCTGGTCGAACACATCGCCTCGGCCAATGTGAACTATCGTCTCGACTTCCCGCTGGGTACACTCAAAGCCGGCGCCTATGCCGAGTATCGAACCCGTCGCTACCAAACCCGCCAGTTTCAGTATGGCTGGCATCCGAACAACACCCTTCCCCCACGCTTCGAGTTCGACCCTGATGTGGTGAACAACGTGTTGATTGATGCCAACTACGGCCCCGACAAACTCTTCATGCAAGAGGAGGTAGACTACCGCAACAACTACGAGGGGCGTAACACGCAGGCCTCGGGCTACGTGGGAGTGAATCTGCCCGTGGGCACGTTCAACTTCTATGCCGGAGTGCGCTATGAATATGCCCGCCAGGAGTTGCGTATGAATACCCGTTCCTATGAAGAGAGCCTGCAGAGCACTTACTACACCTACCGCGATTTCTTCCCTTCGCTCAATGCCACTTACCAGCTCGGCGAGCGCCATCAGTTGCGACTGGCCTACGGCAAATCGGTCAACCGTCCGGAGTTTCGGGAACTCTCCACCTCGGTCTATTACGATTTCGACCTGGGTAGCAACGTGATGGGAAACGCCTCGCTCCAGGCCGCCTATATTCACAACGTAGATGTGCGTTACGAGTGGTATCCCTCGGCCGGTGAACAACTCTCCGTAGCCCTCTTCTACAAACATTTCAATCATCCCATCGAATGGACTTACACCATGAGTGGCGGTACGGACCCCGTCTACTCCTACGTCAATGCCGAGGGCGCCAACAACTACGGCATCGAGCTGGACGTCCGCAAACGTCTCGACTTCATGGGATTGCCCCGCTTGAGCCTCTCGCTCAATGCCGCCCTGATTCACAGCCGCGTGCAATTTCCCGCGGGCAGTCGCAACATCAACCGCCCCATGCAAGGACAATCGCCCTATCTCATCAACGCCGGCCTGTTCTACACACATCCCGAGCAGGGATGGAATGCCGCCCTGCTCTACAACCGCATCGGCAAGCGCATCATCGGCGTGGGCAACCGCTACGGCAGTTCGTCCGACGGCGATGCCCGCAACATTCCCAATTCCTATGAGATGCCGCGCAACGGCGTAGACCTTTCGCTGGGCAAACAACTGGGCAAGTGGGAACTCAAAGCCACCGTGCGCGACCTGCTGGCCGAACGCTACCACTTCAAACAGTTCGAAGAGGTGACCATTGACGGTCAACGGCGAACCATTGAAGAGACCACCCGAAGCTATCGCCCCGGACGAAGCTATCAGCTCTCCGCAGGCTACACATTCTAATTATCAACTTAAAAACTAAAATGGAAATGAAAAGATTCTTCAAACAAGTTGGATGCACCGCCCTGTGGTGTGCAGCCATTGCCACCACCCATCTCTTGAGCGCTTGCACCCAAGAGAACGACCCCGACCTCAATAAGCCCGAGACGGAACAGACCGACCCGGAGGTCACCTACAATGGAACCACCGCCTACAGCAAAGGCATCCTGTTCAACCACGGCACCGAGCTGGGCAACGGCACGCAAGAGTTCGTCTTCACCGGCGATGTCACCCTGGCCAAAGGCACCTATCTGCTGCGCGGCTGGATCTATGTGGCCGACGGCGCTGTGCTGCGCATTCCCGCCGGCACCATCCTGAAAGGACAGAAGCAAACCAAAGCCGCCCTGATTGTAGAACCCGGCGGCGTGGTAGAGATGAAAGGCTCCCGCACCCAGCCCATCGTCATGACCAGCGAAGCGGCTCCGGGACAGCGCCGTCCGGGCGACTGGGGAGGCCTGATTATCTGCGGCCGCGCCCTCAACAATGCCGGCGAGCAACAGATAGAAGGAGGCCCGCGCACCAAGCACGGCGGTGATAACGATGCCGACTATTCGGGTATCTATCAATACGTGCGGGTGGAGTTTGCCGGCTATCCGTTCCAGACCGACAAAGAGATCAACGGCATCACCTTTGGCTCGGTCGGTACTAAAACCGTGGTCGATCACCTGCAAGTATCCTACTCCAACGACGACTCCTACGAGTGGTTCGGAGGCTCGATGAACGCCACCCACCTGATTGCCTACAAAGGATGGGACGACGATTTCGACACCGACAACGGATTCAGCGGCACCGTACAATATGCCCTGGCCGTGCGCGATCCGCGCATTGCCGATACTTCCCAATCCAACGGCTTCGAATCGGACAACAATGCCACCGGTGCCGACACCGCTCCCTTCACCTCGGCCACCTTCCGGAACGTCACGCTCATCGGCCCGATAACCGCCCGGAACAGTGACTTCCAGAACAACAGCAACTACATCACCGCCGGAGATCTCGTCCCCAACAACGATTCCAAACTGGGTAAATTCCAGGCTGCCGTGCAGATTCGCCGCAGCAGTCGGCTCAACCTCGAAAACATGCTGGCCGTGGGTTTCCCCATCGGGCTGATTATCGATGGAGAAAAAGGAAACACGCCGCAGTATGCGCAAGAGGGAAAACTACACCTGCGCAACGTCTGGTTTGCCTCGATGGCCGCCCTGGGTTCGGACAACAACAAAAAGTATGAAGACGAGCTGTTGATTGACCGCCAAGAGGGCGTATACGACTCCTCGCAACCCTCGTGGTCGCACACCTTCTTCCTGAGCGAATCCTCCAACAAAGAGACCTCCGAAGCCGAGCTGACGCTTACCGACCCGGCGCATCTGGGGCAGAACTATCTTCCCTCGACGATGCTGGGCGACGGCAGCGACGGCTACATCGGCGCCTTCCGCGATGCCTCCGATGATTGGATGGAGGGATGGACCAACTTCGATCCGCAAAACACCGCCTATTGATGCGATTTTTAAAGGTGAATCACTCCTGATTGAAAGACCGGTCTGTGTGATGCAGACCGGTCTTTTCGCTCTAATCTGTTCAACCGTGAAGAAAACACTCTTCTCCCGCGGGAGGAGATTACTTCCTTTTTGAGATGAACCCTTCTCCCCCGGGAGGAGGATGCTTTATTTTGGAACGAACCCTTCTCCCGCGGGAGGAGAGCACTTTCTTTTTGAGATGAACCCTTCTCCCCCGGGAGGAGGACGTTTTATTTTGGAACGAACCCTTCTCCTGCGGGAGGAGAGCACTTTCTTTTTGAGACGAACCCATTTCCCCCGGGAGGAGGACGTTTTATTTTCAGACGAACACATTTCCCGCGGGAGGAGAGTACTTTCTTTTTGAGATGAACCCATTTCCCGCGGGAGGAGCGTGTTTTATTTTGGAACGAACCCATTTCCCGCGGGAGAGCTCTTTTTTTCTTTCTCGCGAACTGTATAAAAATTGAAGGAATATGGATTTCTTTCAATAGAATACTTCTATCTTTGCATCGGTATTCTAATCTAAATAAATCTATAAAACCATTAAAAGAAAACCCCTTAAACAGTAGCGAAATTATGAAGAAAGAGATCAAGTTCAGCCTGGTGTATCGCGACATGTGGCAATCCTCGGGCAAGTATCAACCGCGTATCGATCAGCTGCAACGCATCGCGCCGCTGATTGTGGAAATGGGCTGCTTTGCACGAGTCGAAACCAATGGCGGCGCCTTTGAACAGGTCAACCTCCTGTACGGCGAGAATCCGAACCACGCCGTGCGGGCGTTTACCAAACCCTTCCGGGAGGCGGGCATTCAAACACACATGCTCGACCGTGCACTCAACGGCTTGCGCATGTATCCGGTGCCCTCCGATGTGCGCCGGCTGATGTACCAAGTAAAACACGCACAAGGGGTGGACATCACCCGCATCTTCTGCGGACTAAACGACACGCGCAACATTCTTCCTTCCATTGGCTATGCCCTGGAGGCGGGCATGATTCCCCAGGCTGCGCTTTGCATCACCTCCTCGCCGGTGCACACGGTGGAGTATTACACCCGTGTGGCCGACCGTCTGATCGAAGCCGGCGCGCCCGAAATCTGTTTGAAAGATATGGCGGGCATTGGCCGTCCGGCCACCTTGGGACGATTGGTCAAGGCCATCAAGGAGCGTCATCCCGAAGTGATTATTCAATATCACGGACACAGCGGCCCGGGGCTTTCGATGGCCAGCATCCTCGAGGTGTGCGAAAACGGTGCCGACATTATCGACGTGGCCATGGAACCGCTCTCGTGGGGCAAGGTGCATCCCGATGTGATTTCGGTGCAGGCCATGCTGCGCGATGCCGGTTTCCGGGTGCCCGACATCAACATGAAGGCCTACATGCAAACCCGCGCCCTCACGCAAGAGTTCATCGACGACTTCTTGGGCTATTTCATTGATCCCACCAACAAACATGCTTCGTCGCTGCTGCTTAAATGCGGATTGCCCGGCGGCATGATGGGTTCGATGATGGCCGACCTCAAAGGGGTGCATGCCGGCATCAACCTGATCTTGCGCGGCAAAAACCAACCCGAGCTGAGCTTGGACGACCTGGTAATTATGCTTTTCGACGAAGTGGAATATGTGTGGCCCAAGCTGGGTTATCCGCCCTTGGTTACTCCCTTCAGCCAATATGTGAAAAACGTGGCGCTGATGAACCTGATGCAACAGGTCAAAGGCGAAGAACGCTGGACCATGATCGACAACCACACGTGGGACATGATTCTGGGAAAAAGCGGCCGTCTGCCCGGGGAGTTGGCTCCCGAAATTGTGGCGTTGGCCAAAGAAAAAGGGTATACCTTTGTCGACACCGATCCGCAACTCAACTACCCCGATGCACTGGCCGACTACCGCAAAGAGATGGCCGAAAACGGCTGGGAACCGGGCGCGGACGACGAAGAACTCTTCGAGCTGGCCATGCACGACCGCCAATACCGCGACTACAAGTCGGGCGTGGCCAAAGAACGCTTCGAGAGCGAGTTGCAACGCGCCAAAGATGCGGCGATGGCCAAAAACGGCTATTCCGAAGAGGAGATTAAGAAGCTTAAACGTGCCAAGGCCGACCCCATTGTGGCTCCGGCCAACGGACAAGTGTTGTGGGAAGTGTCGGTCGAAGGGCCGTCGGTGGCTCCGTTTGTCGGCGCCAAGTTGCAACACGATCAGGTGTTCTGCTACCTCTCCACCCCGTGGGGCGAATATGAGAAGATTTATACCGGCTTCACCGGCCGTGTGGTGGAAATTTGTGCCCCGCAGGGAACGGTGGTGAGCAAAGGGGACGTCATCGCCTACATTCAGCGAAGCGATATTTACGCATAAGCCCGCGGCCTACTCCAGCGTGAAGGAGTGGGAACCAATCAGGGTTCCTTCGGCAAAGACATCCACCCGATACGCACCGGCGTAGAGAAATTCTTCCACTGTCCAATAGACGGTGACGGGTTGCTCTTCGCCGGTGTATTCTATATACTTCTTGATGGAGTAGGGGAGTTTCCGGTTCTCGTAGTCGAACGTGGCGGAGGCGTCTTTGGTCAGGACATCGTTGTCGGGCTTGGTGATGCGGACGTAGAGCGTGCGCTCGCCGGCCTGGGCTGTAATGTTTTTCACAATGGTGAACGAGATGCGGAACCGGACTACATCTTTCACCTTCTTGGCGGTCTTATCGCGCTTGTTGACCGGTTGCACCTGTATGTTGCTCGCATCTAATTGGGCGGCCAGTGTCACCTTCTCGTTGAGGTTCTTCTTCTCTTCGGCCAAGTTGCTGATTTGGCGCGAGGCGGCGTTGTACTTACGGGTGACCTGTTCGATGACGGTTTTTTGATGCGCCGTCAGCCGGTTGAGCGAATCTATCTGGTTGATGTAGCCAATCATCACGCTGCGCAGGGTGGCCAGCTCTTTTTTAAGCCGGCGAATCTCGGTGGCATTCGAACTCTTTACCCGACGAAGCTCTTCCAGCAGTCGTTGGGTCTTTTGCTGCTCCTGCTCAAGCAGCGTAGCCAGCGAATCGTTCGAGACCGTCAGCTGCAATTCATCGTATTGCTGTGCAAAGCGCGTATATTCGTTCTCCAGATCTTCTTTCTCCAACTCGAAGCCGGTGACCAACTCGCGGTTGGTTTTTTTCTCCGAGATAAGTAGCAGGGTTACACCGATGAGTGCCGCCAACAGGAGGATGCCTGTAACAAGTAGGGGAGTATTCTTTTTCATATAAATCCGTATCGAGTGGCAAAAGTACGACAATGAAATAGAATCTGCACATAAAATTCATGCAATATACAAATATCGCTGAACCTTTTTTTATACTTTTGCAGCGTTTTAATGCTTTAAGCAACACTTATTTACTGATTTTATTAAAAACTATGATGAAGAGAACTTATTTCGTTGTGATGCTCTGTCTGCTCTCCTGTGGCTTGGCGTATGCACAGATAACCACCGCCGGCATGAGCGGCCGGGTTACCACAGAAGGAGAATCGGCCATCGGAGCAAGTGTCATTGCCTTACATGAACCCTCGGGTACCAGTTATGGTACAGTAACAAACGTCGACGGACGTTTCTCCTTGCAAGGAATGCGCAGCGGCGGACCCTACAAGGTGACCATTTCCTACATCGGTTATCAGTCGGCGGTCTACACCGACATCAAACTGCAGTTGGGAGAGACCTATGCGTTGGATGTTGCCTTGAAGCAATCGGATGAGTTGCTCCAAGAGGTCATCGTTACGGCCAGCAAGTCGAAGTTCAGCGCCGAGAAGACAGGTGCCACCACCAATATCTCGCCCGAACAGCTCACGATGCTTCCCAGTATCAACCGCAGCTTGAGCGACTTCACGCGTTTGTCTCCCTACGCTTCGGGCAACACCTTTGCCGGGCGCGACGGACGTTCCAACTCCTTCACCATCGACGGAGCCAACCTGAACAACAACTTCGGTTTGTCGTCCGACCTTCCCGGTGGCGGCAATCCCATTTCGCTCGATGCCATCGAAGAGGTACAAGTGGTGATCGCTCCCTACGACGTGCGGCAGAACAACTTCGTGGGCGGCGGCATCAATGCCATCACCAAGTCGGGAACCAACACCTTCAAAGGAACCGCCTACACCTATTATAATAATGAGGTACTGCGCGGCAACAAAATTGGCGATACCGACTTCGGCAAACGCAACGCCGAATCGAAAACCGTATATGGCGCCACCCTGGGAGGTCCCATCATCAAGAATAAACTCTTCTTCTTTGCCAGTGCCGAGTATGAGAAAACACCCAAGCAAGTGGTGACCTGGCGCGCCTCGGAAGACGGCGTAACCAACAACTCCACCATCTCGCGCGCCAAGCAGAGCGACCTGGACGAGTTCTCGCGTATCCTCAAAGAGCAGTATGGCTACGACACCGGTTCGTCCACCAGCTTCCCGGCCGACATCAGCAACGTCAAACTGTTGGGACGCATCGACTGGAACATCAACTCCTACCACAAACTGAGCGTGCGCTACAACCACACCAAGAACAGCACGTGGAACGCCCCCAACGGCAACTCTTCGGATACCGGATACCGCCTGAACGGTATGGACCGCATCTCGAAATACTCCATGTCATTTGCCAACTCGTGCTATTCGATGGACAACGTGGTTAACTCCGTTACCGCCGAGGTGAACAGCCGCTTCTCGCAAAACATCTCTAACCAGTTCCTCTTCACCTACAGCTCGATGGTCGACGAACGCGGCACCAACTCCAGTCCCTTCCCCTTCATCGACATCATGGCCGGTAAAGATGAGAACGGCAAGCAAATCCTCGAACCCTACATGTCGGCAGGCTACGAACTGTTCACCTATAATAATAAGGTGGAGAACACGGTCTTGACCTTAGTCGACAACTTCACCTACTACCTGGGCGACCACAAACTCACCGCCGGCGTGAGCTTCGAGCACCAGGTAGCCAACAACTCCTACATGCGCAACGGAACAGGTTACTATCGTTTCAGCAGCTTCGACGACTTCAAAAACGGCAGAGCACCCGAAGCCTTTGCCCTCACCTACGGCTACAACGGCGACACCACGCCCACGGCCGAAGTGAAGTTCGGCCAGCTGGGCATCTACGTGCAAGACGAATGGAACCTCTTGGACAACTTCAAACTCACGGCCGGTTTGCGCGTAGACAACCTCTTCTTCTTCGACAACCTGATGCGTAACAACGCCACCTACAACCAACTCAACTACGGCGGCTACCGTTTCGACACCAGCCAGTGGCCCAGCAGCCGTTTCCAGTTCTCGCCGCGCGTGGGCTTTACCTGGGACGTCAAGAAAGACAAGACCCTGAAGGTGCGCGGAGGCTCGGGCTTCTTCACCGGACGCATCCCCTTGGTGTTCTTTACCAACATGCCCACCAATTCGGGCATGGTGCAATTCCTCTCGAAGAACATCAACACCACCTATAAAAACGGCGTCGGCTCGGTATCCGAAGATAATGAAAAACTCTTGAACAAATTAGTGGTAGGCGGCAAGTATATCACCGACGTCAACCAGATGATCGACGCCTTGGACTTCCCCCGCACCATTTCGCCCGACGAAGGTGCGCTGCAAAGCAGCGTGGTGGGCATCGACAAAGACTTCAAGATGCCGCAAGTGTGGAAGACCTCGCTGGCGGTAGATTATCAGGTGCCCGTCTCGTTCCCGCTGTCGGTCACCGTAGAAGGGATGTTCACCAAAGACATCAACGCCGTGCGTCAATACAACAAGGTGTTCAAACCCATCGACGAGGAGACGGCCAACCGCTTCGAGGGTCCCGACAACCGCTATATCTACGGAGCAGGCAGCAAATACACCTATCAAGGGGTTGATAAGAACGGCAATCCCGCCACGCTGGATGCGCCCGCGGCTTTCTTTCTGACCAACACCAGCAAGGGATGGGGCTACACGGCCAACATCACCGTCAATGCCGAACCGGTGAAGAACCTCAACCTGATGTTTGCCTACACGCACACCGAATCTAAAGAGATCAGCGGCATGCCCGGCTCCGACGCCAGCTCGGCCTGGACCAACGTGCCTTCGGTGAACGGTCCCAACCTCTCGGGCTTGCAGCGCTCGCAATATGTGACGCCCGACCGCATCGTGGCCTCGCTCGACTATCGCGTATCGTTCATCAAGAACATGCGTGAAAACTTCAGCTTGGTCTACACCGGCTATTCGCCGGGCGGATACAGCTTCCTCTATTCCAACGACATGAATCAGGACAACGTGAACAACGACCTCTTGTACATTCCGCGCACCAAAGACGAGCTGGCCTTTGTCAGCGAAGCCGACCGCGACGCCTTCTGGACGTTTGTCAACCAGGATTCGTATCTGAAGAAGCACAAAGGCGAGTATGCCGAAGCTTTCGCTGCCCGTGCGCCCTTTGTACACCGTTTCGACTTCCGCTTCGCCCACGATTTGTTCACCAACATCGGCAAGAGCAAGAACACGCTGCAGCTGAGCGTCGACATCCTCAACGTGGGCAACCTGCTCAACAGCGAGTGGGGCGTGACCAAGAACATGTCGCAGAGCAACGGAGGCAAAATCCTCACGTACGAGGGCTTGAAGGCCGGCACCAATACGCCCACCTTCTCGATGTATAAAAACTCCGACGGAAGCTATCCCACCCAGACCTACACGCACAACCTCAACTACAGCGAATGCTGGAAGATTCAGGTGGGTGTGCGGTATATCTTCAATTAAACGACGCGCCCCTGCAAGCACTTGACTTGCAGGGGCGTGTGGTTTATGTTTGTCCGGTAGGCTTTTAGAAGGCTACATGCCCCAGACCATTATCTCTCGTCCGTTATAGGTTTCTGCTCGGTGCCAGATCTTGTCGTCCCAGGGCGTGCCCTTGTCGCGGTTGAAGAGGATGAAGTGACCTTCGGTGCCGGCCGGGCAGTGATCCATATATTCGGCAGTCTGTTCCAAGCCGCGCTGGATGGTCTTCTCCAAGTCGCCGCGTTTGATCTTTAGTTCCAAGACGATGTATTGTATCGGGCCGCCGTAGCCGTTGGTCAGTGGTTTGCGGATAAGCAGGTCGGTGCGGCCACGTCCCAGGCCGTATTCGCGGTCGATGTAGCCGCCGCCGTTGACCACGCGTTGCAGGAAGGCTTGAAGAAGCAGCTGTGGGCCGCTCTCGCGATAGTCGAAACGTTCAATCCAGAAGTCGGCATGTTCGCGGAAGAAGCGTTGGAAGTCGAGTAGCAACTTTTCCATGTTGATGGAGTTGTCGGGGTTCATGTACCATTCCGATTGCTGGATGAGCGTCTGCTGACGTGCCCACGTCAGCTCGCGGGGAATGATCTCCTTGTAGATGCCATTGGCAATACGTAGCGGCTTGTCACGAACGATCAGTCCGAGGTCGACAACATATTGGATGTCGTCCTCGCGCATCAACCCTTCGGCTTCGCCGTCTTCGTTAGCAAGAATGGGGCCGATAACATTGCGTACCCGCTCTTCGCGGAGCTTGTCAATCAAGATGTCGATATGCGTATCGCGGCGGTAGATGATATTTTCCTGCGCCCGATAGATCATTTCGGGAGTGATGCGGACGGACGGGTCGCGGTTCTCCACCATCTTGCGGGTTACTTCATAGCCCAGTGCGTTGACTAACCACGGTTGTCCTTCGGTGGCCTCCCAAATCAGCGGGAAGCAGGCTTCGTCGAACACTTGACCGGTGGCTTCGGTGTGTTGCATGTAGAGTTCATGAATCTCCTCCTTCGAGAAGTTACCCAGCCTGAGCGATTCGGCTTTGATGTTGAAGGCCGAGCCGCCGGTGATGATGTCTTGATTGGAAAGCACGATGCGATAGTCGCGTACGTCGCGTACCCCGCACAGAATGATGGATTGCGGAAAAGCGGCCGGACGTTTGTCGTAGCCGCTGCGTATCTGGCGCAGTACACTCACCAATGAATCGCCCACCAAGGCATCAATCTCGTCGATGAAAAGCAGTAGCGGACGGTCGAGTGCCCGACTCAGTCG
>JAISHB010000023.1 GCA_031262785.1 Prevotellaceae bacterium | reverse complement strand
CTTCGAGACGCTCCAGAAGGCGTCGGCGTCGCTGATTTTCAGCACATACTCGCCTTGGTTGTCTTTGGCCAGCGTGTAGGCGGTGGCCGGATGCGAGGTCAGCAGCTCGGCGTTCTTGGCGTAGAGCTTGATCTCTTTGGTGGTGCGGATGTCTATCTGCGTGAAGTAGCCGCGGTCGGCCTCGTTGCTCTCCAGCACTTTGCCCTTCTTGAAGAGGCCGCCGTCGGTGAGAATCTTCTTCTCCTTCAGCTCTTTCTTGGTACCGAAGACAAACCATGCGCGGTTGAGGGCGACATCCTGTTGCTGCACGGTTTGCGCCTTGGCCGCATTCTCGGCGCTGAGGCGCTCGCGGTCGGCAGAAAGGGTGCTCACCGCATTGTCCAGCTCGGCAATGTGGATGTTCTTGGCCGCCAGCTCGCTCTGCAGCGCTTCGATGTGTTGGGTCTTGGCCGTCAGCTCTTGGGTGAGCGACTCGATGGCGCGGCGCAGCTGTGCCGAGTTGGTCTTGCTGCTCTGGAGCTGCGCCTGCAGCTTGGCAATCTGCTCGCGGTTGGTTTGCATCTGCTGGCGGATAAACTCGATGTCGGAGGCTATCTGCTGCTTGGAGGTCAGCGACCCTTCGGCCGCACTGTTGCGCTGCAAATCCACACGGTTCTCGGCCGCATTGATCTGGCGGAACCCTTCGGAGATGTTGTTGAACGTGCCCATCATGTCGTCCAGCTCGGCATTGCGCTGGGCAAGGGTGGTCTTGAGGGAATCATTCTCGGCTTTCAGGCTCTTCCCGCCTGTCAGGTGGTCGCACGAGGCCAATGTGGCCGCTGCAACACAAACTAAAACAACGATTTTTTTCATACGCTTTTTATTTATTAGTGAAACGTTTCTCTGTTCTTGGGGGAGTGATTACTGGTCGGCGCCGGCCACCACCAGTACGATCTCGCCGCGCGGGGCTTGGTCGGTGAAGTGCAGGGTGAGTTCTGCGAGCGTGCCGCGTACACACTCTTCGTGCACCTTGGTTAGCTCACGCGCCACGGCGGCGCGGCGGTCGGCACCCAGTACGCCGGAGAGCTGCTCCAAGGTTTTGAGCAGCCGGTGGGGCGATTCGTAGAAGATCATCGTGCGGGTTTCGTCCGCCAGCGCCCGCAGGCGCGTCTGCCTTCCCTTTTTCTGGGGCAAAAAGCCCTCGAAGCAGAAGCGCTCGCAGGGCAATCCCGAGGCCACCAGTGCCGGCACAAAGGCGGTCGCCCCGGGCAGGCACTGCACCTCGATGTCGCGGCGGATACACTCGCGCACCAACAGGAAGCCCGGGTCGGAGATGCCCGGGGTGCCGGCGTCGGAGACCAGCGCCACGGTTTGGCCGCCTTGGAGACGCTCGAGGACACGCTCGAGCGTGTGGTGTTCGTTGAACTTATGGTGGGAGACGAGGCTGTTTTGGATGTCGAAATGCTTGAGTAAGACCCCGGTGGTGCGGGTGTCTTCGGCCAACACCACGTCCGCTTCTTTGAGCAGGCGCAGGGCGCGCAGGGTGATGTCTTCGAGGTTGCCTACCGGAGTAGGAAGGAGGTAGAGGGTGCCCATGGGGTGCGGGGGGATGGGTTATTCGGCCTTGAAGCGCTTGGCTTGTTGGGCAATCAGCTCGGCATCGTCGAAGTAGTTGATCTTCATGGCACGGCGCACGTCGTCGAGCGTGGCGGCGGCAGCCTCGCGGGCGGCCTCGCACCCTTTGCGGAGCATGTCGTAGACGGCGGGAATATCTTGCTCAAAGGCTTTGCGACGGGTGCGGATGGGTTCGAGCGTCTCTTGCAGGATGGCCGTGAGGAACCGCTTGACCTTGACGTCGCCCAAACCGCCGCGGCGGTAGTGTGCCTTCAGCTCGTCGAGGTTGGGATAGTCGGGCAGGTAGCGGCCGAAGTGCTCGGGCTGGCAGAAGGCATCCAGATAGGTGAACACGGGGTTGCCCTCCACCCGGCCGGGGTCTTGCACGCGCAGGTGATCGGGGTCGGTGTACATCCCCTTAATCTTCTGTTGCACCTCGTCGGCACTGTCCGACAGGTAGATGCAGTTGCCCAGCGACTTGCTCATCTTGGCTTTGCCGTCGGTGCCGGGCAGCCGTTGGCAGGCGGCATTGCCGGGCAGCAAGATGTCCGGCTCCACCAAGGTCTCACCATAGATGTGATTGAAGCGGCGCACAATCTCGCGCGCCTGTTCGAGCATCGGCTCCTGATCTTCGCCCACCGGCACGGTGGTGGCACGGAAGGCGGTGATGTCGGCAGCCTGACTGATGGGGTAGGTGAAGAAACCCACCGGGATGCTGGCCTCGAAGTTGCGCTGTTGTATCTCACTTTTGACCGTGGGGTTGCGCTGCAGCCGCGAAACACTCACCAAGTTCATATAATAAAAGGAGAGTTCGCACAGCTCGGCAATCTGCGACTGAATGAAAATGGTGGAACGCGAGGGGTCTAAGCCGCAGGCCAGGTAGTCGAGCGCCACCTCGATGACGTTTTGGCGCACCTTCTCGGGGTTGTCCATGTTGTCGGTGAGCGCTTGGGCGTCGGCAATGAAGATAAACAGCTTGCTGTACTGCCCGGTGTTTTGCAGTTCGACGCGTCCACGCAGCGAACCCACGTAGTGGCCGATGTGTAACCGGCCGGTGGGGCGATCGCCGGTGAGTATGATTTTCTCTTTTTCCATGATGATACCTAAAATGTCTAAAATGAGGGGCAAAGGTAAGTGATTCTCACCGAATCTCTTTACTTTTGCCGCTTCTAAGATTCAAATAATAAACTTCAAAAAAAACCTCATCAAAATGAAAACCAATCTTAGTTCTCAGATTACACTCAACCGGGTATCGCCCCGCTACTACAAGCCGGAGAATGCTTTCGACCGGTCGGTGCTTACCCGCTTGGAGATGATTCCCACCGACATCTACGAGTCGCCCGAAGAGGGTGCCCGACGCATCGCCGCCGAGATTGCCGACCTCATCCGCCAGAAGCAACGCGACGGTCGCTTCTTTGTGATGGCACTGGCCGGTGGAAACTCGCCGCGCAATGTCTTCGCCGACTTGGTACGCATGCACCGCGAAGAGGGTTTGAGCTTCCGCAACGTGGTTATCTTCAATCTCTACGAGTACTATCCGCTGGCGCCCGATGCGGTCAACAGCAACCTCAATGCCCTCAAGGAGATGTTCCTCAATCAGGTGGATGTAGACAAGCAGAACATCTTCTCGCCCGACGGCACCATTGCCCAAGACGCCATCTTCGAGTATTGCCGCCTGTATGAACAGCGCATCGAAAGCTTCGGTGGATTGGACGCCGCCCTGCTGGGCATCGGTCGGGTGGGCAATATCGGGTTTAACGAACCCGGGTCGCGCCTGAACTCCACCACCCGCCTGATCTTGCTGGACAATGCCTCGCGCAACGAGGCCTCCAAACTGTTCGGCAGCTTAGAGAATACGCCCGTCAGCTCCATCACCATGGGTATCTCCACCATCTTGTCGGCCAAGAAGGTGTTCCTGATGGCTTGGGGTGAAGACAAGGCCGGCATGATCAAAGAGTGTGTCGAGGGTGCCGTGACCGATGCCATCCCCGCCTCTTACCTGCAGACGCACAACAATGCCCTCATTGTGGTCGATCTCTCGGCTGCGGCCAACCTCACGCGCATCCATCACCCGTGGTTGGTGACCTCGTGCGAGTGGGACGACAAGCTCATCCGCAGTGCCATCGTATGGCTCTGCCAACGGGTGCACAAGCCCATCCTCAAGCTCACCAACAAAGACTACAACGAGAACGGACTGAGCGAGTTGTTGGCGCTCTACGGCTCGGCCTACAACGTCAACATCAAGATATTCAACGACCTGCAGCACACCATCACCGGATGGCCGGGCGGCAAACCCGCGGCCGACGACACCTATCGTCCCGAACGGGCTAAACCCTTCCCCAAACGGGTGGTTATCTTCTCGCCCCACCCCGACGACGACGTCATCTCGATGGGTGGCACCCTGCGCCGGCTGGTCGAGCAGAAGCATGAGGTGCACATCGCCTACGAAACCTCGGGTAACATTGCCGTAGGCGACGAAGAGGTGATTCGCTTCCTGCACTTCATCAATGGTTTCAACCAGCTCTTCAACCAGAGCGAAGATCAGGTCATCACCGACAAGTATGCCGAGATACGCCGCTTCCTCAAAGAGAAGAAAGACGGCGACTTGGACACCCGCGACGTGCTCACCATCAAGGGGCTTATCCGCCGCGGCGAGGCACGTACGGCCTGCACCTTCAACAACATCCCGCTGTCGCGCTGCCACTTCCTCGACCTGCCCTTCTACGAAACGGGCAAGATACAGAAGAACCCCATCAGCGAAGCCGATGTGGAGATAGTGCGCAACCTGCTACGCGAAGTGAAACCTCACCAGATATTCGTGGCCGGCGACTTGGCCGACCCGCACGGCACCCACCGCGTCTGCACCGATGCTGTCTTTGCGGCGGTCGACCTCGAGAAAGAGGAGGGTGCCAAGTGGTTGAAGGATTGTCGCATCTGGATGTATCGCGGGGCATGGGCCGAATGGGAAATAGAGAACATCGAGATGGCCGTGCCCATCAGTCCCGAAGAGTTGCGAGCCAAACGCAACGCCATCCTCAAGCATCAATCGCAGATGGAGAGCGCGCCCTTCATGGGCAACGACGAACGCCTCTTCTGGCAACGTAGCGAAGACCGCAACCACGCCACCGCCACGCTGTATGACAAGTTAGGCCTGGCCTCCTACGAGGCTATGGAGGCTTTTGTGGAGTATGTGCCGCTTTGAGGGGGAGCTACTAACAGAGACCATTCGTATGTTTACCAATAGCAAGAGGGTGTGCCAAAGCGGCACACCCTATTTTTTCGTCCCCAGGCGGAACCGTCTTCGCCTGGGGACGACACATTCTTCTTAGTAACAGGGATGAAGTGTCTTCGATACCCGATGGGAAGGGGCACTTCCGTTGCTCCCCCACGCAAAACAGTCTGCTCTGTCTATCTTATTCTGAAAATAAACCTGTAAATTTGCGCCGTTTTAGAATCGAATCCCCCAACCAATCAAGATGGAATATAACTTCAGAGCCATTGAACAGAAGTGGCAACAGCGATGGGCCGAGCATCACACCTACTGCGTGAGGGAAGATGAAACGAAGCCCAAGTATTACGTGCTCAACATGTTTCCCTATCCCAGCGGTGCCGGACTGCACGTGGGGCACCCCTTGGGCTACATCGCCTCCGACATCTATGCCCGCTACAAGCGACAGCAAGGATTCAACGTGCTCAACCCCATGGGCTACGATGCCTACGGCTTGCCCGCCGAACAATATGCCATACAAACCGGACAGCATCCGGCCGTCACCACCGCCGATAACATCAACCGCTACCGCAGCCAACTTGATAAGATGGGTTTCTCGTTCGACTGGAGCCGCGAGGTACGTACCTGCAACCCCGACTACTACCACTGGACGCAATGGGCATTCATCCGCATGTTCAACAGTTTCTACTGCACCGCCTGCCAGGCGGCAAAACCCATCGAAGAGTTGGTGGAGAAGTTTGCCCGCAGCGGCACGCAAGGCATCACGGTGGCCTGCACCCAGGAACGTAGCTTTACGGCCGAAGAGTGGAAGGCCATGAGCGAGCACGAGCAACAAGAGACTCTGATGAACTACCGCCTGGCTTATTTGGGCGAAACGATGGTCAACTGGTGTGCCGAGCTGGGCACCGTGCTGGCCAACGACGAAGTGGTTGACGGGGTGAGTGAACGGGGTGGCTATCCGGTGGTGCAGAAGAAGATGCGCCAGTGGTGCTTGCGCGTATCGGCCTATGCCCAACGTCTGCTCGAGGGATTGGAGACCATCGACTGGACAGAGTCGCTCAAAGAGACGCAGCGTAACTGGATTGGTCGCAGCGAAGGTGCCGAGGTGCAGTTTTGCGTGAAAGATAGTGACCTGAAGTTTACCATCTTCACCACCCGTGCCGACACGCTGTTCGGCGTCACCTTCATGGTGCTCGCCCCCGAAAGTGAGCTGGTGGCCAGTCTCACCACGCCCGAACACCAGGCCGAAGTAGCGGCCTACCTCGAGCGCACCAAGAAGCGCACCGAACGCGACCGCATTGCCGATCGCAGCATTACGGGTGTTTTCACCGGTTCGTATGCCGTCAATCCGTTCACCGACGAGGCGGTGCCCATCTGGGTCAGCGACTATGTACTGGCCGGCTACGGAACCGGTGCCATCATGGCCGTACCGGCGCACGACAGCCGCGACTACGCCTTTGCCAAGCACTTCAACCTGGAGATACGTCCGCTCATCCAAGGGTGCGATGTGAGCCGCGAGAGTTTCGATGCCAAAGAGGGCATTCTGATGAACTCGGGCTTTCTCAACGGGCTGACGGTGAAAGAGGCCATTGCCGCTACCAAGAAACACATCGAAGAGAAGGGACTCGGACACATCAAGGTGAACTACCGCCTGCGCGATGCCATCTTCTCGCGCCAACGCTACTGGGGCGAACCCTTCCCCGTCTACTACAAAGCGGGCATGCCCTACATGATTCCCGAAGAGTGTCTGCCTTTGGAACTGCCCGAGGTAGACAAATACCTGCCTACCGAAACAGGTGAACCTCCGCTGGGCAGAGCCACTCGCTGGGCGTGGGACACAGCTGCTAACCGGGTGGTCGACAACAGCTGCATCGACCAGCGCACCGTCTTTCCCCTCGAACTGAACACCATGCCGGGTTTCGCCGGCTCCAGTGCCTACTACCTCCGTTACATGGATCCGCACAACCCCCGTGCATTGGTTTCGCCTGCGGCAGATGCCTACTGGCAGCGTGTCGACCTCTATGTGGGCGGCACCGAACATGCCACCGGGCACCTGATTTATTCGCGCTTCTGGAACAAGTTCTTGCACGACATTGGCGTGTCGGTCGCCGAAGAACCTTTCCAAAAGCTCATCAATCAAGGTATGATACAGGGACGGAGCAACTTCGTCTACCGCCTCAAAGAGAGTAACATCTTTGTCTCACTCAACCTCAAAGAGCAGTATGAGACCACTCCGCTGCACGTCGATGTCAACATCGTCTCTAACGATCAACTCGACTTGGATGCTTTCCGCGCCTGGCGACCCGAATATGCCGATGCCCAATTCATTCTCGAAGAGGGAAAATACATCTGCGGATGGGCGGTGGAGAAGATGAGCAAGTCGATGTACAACGTGGTGAACCCCGATTTGATTGTGGAACGCTACGGAGCCGACACCCTGCGCATGTATGAGATGTTCCTCGGCCCGGTGGAACAGTCCAAACCGTGGGATACCAACGGCATCGACGGTGTGCACCGTTTCCTCAAAAAGCTTTGGACGCTCTTCTACAACCGCGACGGTGCCTACGTCGTCACCGATGAGGCGCCCACGCCGGAAGAACTCAAGTCGCTCCACAAACTTATCAAGAAGGTGACCGGCGACATCGAACAGTTCTCCTACAACACCTCGGTGAGCGCCTTCATGATCTGCACCAACGAACTCATTGCCCTCAAGTGCAGCAAGCAGGCCGTCCTGATGCCGCTGGTGGCTACCCTTGCTCCCTTTGCTCCGCATTTGTGCGCAGAGTTGTGGGAGAGGCTCGGTGGCGACGGAGGGGTATGCGATGCAGCATGGCCAACCTACAACGAAAGCTACCTGGTCGAAGAGAATGTGAACTACACGGTGTCGTTCAACGGCAAGGCTCGGTTCAACCAATCCTTCCCCGTAGGAACCACGAAAGAGGCAGTGCAGGATGCGGTACTGGCCGACGAACGGGCTGCTAAATGGACCGAAGGGAAGAGCCTGTTCAAGGTGGTGTTTGTACCCGGTAAACTTATCAACCTCGTACTTAAATAAACAGAACCATCCGTCATGAACATGCACCTGCCCCAACCCACCAAAGCGCAGATCAGAAGGGAGTGTCGCGACTATATCTTCATCACTTTCGGTTTGGTGCTTTATGCCTTGGCCTGGGCGGCTTTCCTGTTGCCCTATCAAATCACCACGGGAGGCACCACGGGTATCGGTGCCATCATCTTCTACTCCACCGGATTTCCCATCCAATACTCCTACTTCCTGATCAATGCCTTCTTGATGATATTCGCCATCAAGATACTCGGGCCGCGCTTTAGCATCAAAACCGGCTATGCCATCCTGATGCTCACCTTCCTGCTGGCATACTTCCAGCGACTCATTGTGGGCGACGACGGCAAAGCACCCCTCCTGTTGGGCGAAGGGCAAGACTTCATGGCCTGTCTGATCGGCTCCATTATGTGTGGAACCGGACTGGGCATTGTCTTCAACTGCAACGGGAGCACCGGCGGCACCGACATCATCGCTGCCATCGTGCACAAATACCGCGACATCACGCTGGGACGCATGATTATGGCTTGCGACGTGGTGATTATCTCCTCCTGCTACTTCATCTTCCAAGACTGGCGACGGGTTATCTTCGGCTTTGTCACGCTCTTCGTTATTGGTTTCGTGCTCGACTACGTGGTGAACACCGCCCGACGCTCGGTACAGTTCTTCATCTTCTCTAAGGAGTATGAAAAGATTGCCGACCACATCAGCCGCGATGCACACCGGGGCGTTACCGTTCTCAATGGCACCGGATGGTACAGCAAACAAGAGGTGAAGGTGTTGGTGGTGCTGGCCTACAAACGACAATCGGTTGAGATATTTCGGTTGGTGAAAGATATTGACCCCAATGCCTTCATTTCGCAAAGCTCCGTCATTGGTGTCTATGGTGAGGGATTCGACCGGTTAAAGGTGAAATAACTTCCATCCCCACTGATATGACTCACTCATTTGTCTTTGCCACCAACAATGCCCACAAACTCGAAGAGGTGCGTGCCATTGTAGGACGACAGGCCGACATTCTATCGCTGCGTGACATCAACTGCCTGGCCGACATACCCGAAACAGGGAAGACACTCGAAGAGAATGCCCTGCTTAAAGCCCGGTATGTCTACGAGAACTATCGCATGAATTGCTTTGCCGACGACACCGGATTGGAAGTGGAGGCGCTCAACGGAGCACCCGGCGTTTACTCGGCACGCTATGCCGGCGCGGCACACAACTCCGACGCCAATGTGCAGAAGCTACTCCTGAACCTGCGAAGTGTGGCCAATCGACGTGCGCGTTTCCGTACCGTATTCGCAATCATTATCAACGGCAAGGAGCACTTGTTTGAAGGGGTCATCCAAGGTGCTATCACCCTGAGCCGGCGAGGCGGATCGGGATTTGGTTACGATCCGGTGTTTATGCCCGACGGCTACGCGAAAACCTTTGCCGAAATGGATAGCGAACTGAAAAACAGAATCAGTCACCGCGCCATCGCCACCATCAAGCTGTGCCATTTCATTAAATGCTACTATTCATGAAACAGACCGGATTGGTGAAACGAGCTATGTGCATCGTGCTGTTGCTCTTTGCAGCAACCATGCTTCCGGCACAACATGCCATCGGTACATGGCAAAGCTACCTCTCCTACCACACTCCCACACGTTGCGAACAGATCGGCTCGTTGCTCTACATTGTGGCCAACAACGATCTCTACCTCTACGACAGGGAAGATGCTTGGGTGCGTACCCTCTACAAGTCGGCACCGCTGAGCGATACGGAAATATCCTTCATTGCCGCGCAACCAGCTTGGCAAACCCTCATTATTGTCTACACCAACGGCAACATAGACCTGCTCATAAATGAAGAACAGGTGCGCAACCTACCCGACTACAAAAATAAGCAACTCACACAAGAGAAGCGTGTGAACCAAGCTTGCTTCTATCAAGAGTATGCCTATCTGGCCACTGCATCGGGTATCTTGGTGCTCAACCTGAAGAAACAAGAAATCACCAATTTCTACCCCATGAACGAAGAGGTGCGCGCCTGCAACGTGGCCGACAACCAGCTCTATGCCTGCACTGACGCGGCTGTCTACGCCGGACGGCTCACCGACAACCTGTTGGATGCTGCTGCTTGGCAACGCACCGACGAGGCTGTTGCCGACTTCCTTGCCCGCTATCAAGACATTCCCTTCAAAGCCGACATTCCCGAAGGCATCACCCCCAACAGTCCCCGCCGTAACTATCCCTATGCCATGAATTTTGCCGGTGAACGGCTGCTCATAGCCGGAGGCGGACACGTGGCCGATCGCCTGAACCGTGCGGGCACCATCATGAGCTTCGACGACAACACGTGGAGTGCTTTCCAAGAAGAGGACATCAGCGAATATACCCACCACCCCTACCGCGACATCAATTGCGTGGTGCAAGATCCCAACGACCCCGGGCACCACTTTGCCGCCTCTGCCGGCGAAGGTCTTTACGAGTTTAGAGACGGACGATTCACCAACAACTACAGTATGCACAACAGTCCGCTGGAAAGTGCATTGCCCAATGAGGCGACGGCAGGAAGCTATGTACGTGTCAACGGACTTGCTTACGATGCCCAAGCCAACCTTTGGATGGTGAGTTGTTCGGCACAACATGCCGTTACTGTATTGAAAAGCAACGGTGAGTGGGTAAGTCTCTACTATCCCGAAATAACCGAAGCAAGTAACTTCGGACGTACCATTTTCGACCGTCGGGGATGGCTCTGGGCTACCTCCTCACGCATTGAGTCGGGTGGACTCTTTTGCCTCAATGCCAACGGTACCGTCGACGATAGTTCAGACGACCGGCACCGCTTTATCACCCGCTTTACGAATCAAGACGGTACGCTACTCGAACAATTGGCCGTCTATTCTGTGGCGGAAGATAAAGAGGGCGCTATCTGGATTGGCACCAATCAAGGTCCCTTGATTTTGAATAACCCCACCCGCTTCTTCGACGACAATTTCTATTGCACACAGCCGAAAGTTCCCCGTAACGACGGCAGCGGACTGGCCGATTTCTTATTAGCCGGACAGGTCGTCAACGCTATTGCCGTAGATGGTGCCAATCGTAAATGGGTGGGTACCGCCGCCGATGGCATCTATCTACTGAGTGCCGATGGCATGGAGACAATCCATCACTTCACACCCGACAATTCTCCCCTGCCATCGGGGAGCATCGAATCGATCGTCATACATCCACGTACCGGAGAGGTCTACATAGGAACCTCCCAAGGATTGGTCTCCTACCAGAGTGATGCCGTAGAAGCACAACCCGCTTTCGTGAAAGGCAACGTGAGAGCCTATCCCAATCCGGTGCAGGCAGATTATGAAGGACCCATCACCATTACCGGATTGGTCTACGACAGTGACGTGAAGATTGTAGACATTACCGGACAGCTCATCTACCAAGGTACTTCGTTGGGTGGAAACTTCGTCTGGAACGGACGCAACCGACACGGACAACGAGTAGCCACCGGTATCTATCTCGTGCTTGCCGCCGACAGCCAGGGCAAAGCAGGCATCGTAACTAAAATTATGCTCAAATGACTATTATCTTCCCATCTCCCATTTTCGGTCCCGTGCACTCCCGCCGCTTGGGCGTGTCGCTGGGCGTTAACCTGTTGCCGGGTGACGGCAAGTTCTGTTCCTTCGATTGCATCTATTGCGAGTGCGGTTTCAATGCCGACCGTCGTACCAAACAGAAGCTGCCCGCACGCGAAGTGGTCTGCCAAGCGCTTGAAGCTAAACTTATAGAGATGCAACAAAGCGGAATGGCACCCGACGTTATTACTTTTGCCGGCAACGGTGAACCCACCTCGCACCCTCTCTTTCCCGAAATTATTGATGATACCATCGCACTGCGCAACCGTTACTTCCCCCATGCTAAAGTGAGTGTACTGAGTAACGCCACCCTCATCGGACGACCTGCCATACGAGCCGCACTCAACCGTGTAGACAACAACATCCTCAAGCTGGACACCGTAGACGAGGAGTACATCCGCATGGTGGACAGGCCCGGCAGCAACTACTCCGTAGACGAGATCATCGACCACCTCAAAGCCTTCAACGGCACCTGCATTATCCAAACCATGTTCTTGAAGGGCAACTTCAACGGTCGGGATGTTGACAACACCTCAGACCACTATGTGTTGCCGTGGAACGAAGCACTCAAGGTGATAGCACCCCGGCAGGTAATGATCTATACCATTGATCGCGAAACCCCTTGGCATGCACTGCGCAAAGCTACCCGCGAAGAGCTTGATCACATTGCTCTATTGGTGCGCCAAGCCGGACTGGATGTGAACGTTTCCTACTAATCACCTCTTTATATTAGCAATACATTTATGACTTCCATGATTGAAGATATTCACAGACTCTTGCAACAAGAGGCACAGGCCGTGCTTCATATTCCGGTGAGCGCGGCTTTCGAGCAGGCCGTTAATCTCATTGTTGAACAGGTACATTTCCGCAAAGGTAAATTGGTCACTTCCGGCATGGGTAAAGCCGGACAAATAGCTATGAACATAGCCACCACTTTCTGTTCAACCGGCATACCGGCCGTGTTTCTACACCCCAGCGAAGCACAGCACGGCGATTTGGGTGTGTTGCAAGAGAACGACCTGCTTCTGCTTATCTCCAACTCGGGCAAAACACGGGAGATTGTAGAGCTGACGCAGTTGGCACACAACCTCAATCCTGCATTGAAGTTTATCGTCATCACCGGCAATGCCGATAGTCCGCTCGCCCACAAAGCCAACGTTTGCATCTCTACCGGAAATCCCCGCGAAGTGTGTGCGTTGGAAATGACGCCAACCACCTCTACAACGGCGATGACCGTGATTGGAGATATTCTGGTGGTGCAAACCATGAAACAGACTGGCTACACCATTGAAGAGTACTCCAAACGACATCACGGAGGCTATCTGGGTGAGAAATCGAGAAAGCTGTGCGAAAAGTAATTAACTAAAAGGCAGTTAAAGGAGAACAAACTCTGTGAAAGCCAGATGAGAGAATAAAGAGAATAGATTGAATTACATATCTTTGCGGGCTGTGTGCGGTTCAATATATGCATAAATCCCAATCAAAATATCTTGCTTTTGCCGTTTTATTGTCGGCTTGCACCGGTGGCGCACCTCATATCAACGTAGTGTGTGAAGAGAATAGTGTGGGCAACTGTATCATAAAATGGGAAACATCACCTCTCATTGCCGGCGATGTGAAAGTCTATGCCTCCACCTCCCCCAACCACGTTTCCGAAGAAACCGAAGTGGCTTCGGCACCCATTGCCGACCAACACCTGACCGTCGTCACCGCCAATCCGCGTAAGCGATACTATTATACGTTGCTGTTCAATGATAAATACCGTGTGAAGGTGGCTTCGCGCAACGTCAACATTCCCGGCATTCAAAATTTCCGCGATATGGGCGGGTATCATTCCTACAGCACCCGTAAAGAGATACGATGGGGCATGCTCTACCGGTCGGGGCAATTGGAAACAGCCGGCCAACATGCCTTTCGCAAACTCAAGAACCTGGGCATTAAAACCGTGATTGACCTGCGCACTCCACTTGAAGCCGCCTCTACACCAACTTTGCCCGATCACTTCAATGTGGTGCACATTCCGTTGCCTACCATCGAGGTGGAGCCGTTACTCAAAGGTATTCAGCAGAAGAGTATTCGCAGCGATACCGTCTACCGCATAGTAGAACGCATGGAACGTACGTTGGTAATGAACTCCACCGATGAATTCCGGCGACTCTTCGATGTATTGCTCAATGAAGACAACTATCCGCTTGTTATCCATTGCACAACGGGCATCGGACGTACCGGACTGGCATCGGCCCTGATACTTTTCGCCCTGGGTGTGGATAGTGATATGGTGATGGACGACTACCGTTTGAGCAACATCTACTATAATATTCCGCGTGCTTCGCGCTATGTCTATTCGTTGCCCGTGCGCTCACAAGAGGCGGTTACCACGCTCTACTCGGCACGTGAAAACTACCTCAATGCCGCCAAGAACGAAATAGAAAGCCATTATGGCAACATAGACACCTACCTCGAATCCGGTGTTGGGTTAAGCAAAGAAGAAATCAAGAAACTGCAGCATCTGCTGTTGACCGATAAGAACCGGTTATAAGCCTTCCGTTCAAAATAAGTTTGGCTTCTATCTTTATATCTTGTACTTTTGCCCTTCCGAACATCCTGTTATTTAATGATAAAAAGTCTCACATTTCCCCCATTCATACAAAAAGGCGACCGTGCGGTACTACTTTCACCCTCCGGAAAAATAGACCATGCCTTCCTGCAAGGCGCTCGCCGGCGTCTCAAACAATGGGGATTGAAAGTCACCACAGCTCCGCATGCAGGTGGTTCGCACGGATGGTATGCAGGAGGCATTCATCAACGACTAACCGATTTGCAATCGGCGCTCGACAACGAAGCCGTGCAACTCATCTTTTGCAGTCGTGGCGGCTACGGAGCGGTACACCTGATAGACAAACTCGATTTCACCCGTTTCCGCCAACACCCCAAATGGCTGGTAGGCTTTAGCGACATCACCGCTCTGCACAATGTGGTTCAGCAACAAGGTTTCGCATCCATCCATGCCCCGATGGCACGTCATCTAACCGTAGAAAGCGAAGACGACGAAAGCATGCACCTGCTGTGGCATGTGCTCACAGGCAGCTTTCCCGTTTATACGCTTCCCACGCACAAACTCAGCCGGACGGGCAAAGCTACCGGCATATTGCGCGGCGGAAACCTCTCGGTACTCTGCGGATTGCGGGGAACACCCTACGACGTGCCGCCCGAAGGAACCATTCTGTTTCTCGAAGATGTGGGCGAACGGCCGCACAGCATCGAACGCATGTTTTATAACCTGCGCCTGGGAGGTGTGTTGGAACGGCTCTCGGGACTCATCATCGGTCAATTTACCGAGTTTGAAGAAAACCTTTCATTGGGCAAGCCGCTCTACAACGCATTGGCCGATTTGCTGAAGAACTACACCTATCCCATTTGCTTCGACTTTCCCGTTGGACATGTCACCCGCAACATGCCTCTGGTCAACGGCTCGGCCGTGACATTGGAGGTGGGGGCTAAAGAGACCATATTCACCACTCATCATCCATCCCTATCATGAACCGAAATCACTTCCTACTCTCCTGCTCGTGCCTGCTTTTCTCTCTGCTCTCGTGCAGCAATCAAGGAAATGCCGGCAAACAGCCTTTGTCCGCAACCGCCGCCGACGCAACCAATCTATCCGTGGTGGTGCCTGCTTTTAATGCCGACAGCGCCTACCGCTACGTAGACGAACAGGTTGCATTCGGACCGCGCGTGCCCAACACCCCGGCACATAAAGCTTGCGGCAACTACTTGGCCGACCGGCTCAAAGCCTTTGGTGCCGTTGTCACCAACCAATATATCGATTTGCCGGCCTACGACGGCACCCTGTTGAAAGCCCGCAACATCATTGGCTCTTTCAATCCGGAGCAGAAGAAACGCATCGCACTGTTTGCACATTGGGATAGTCGCCCGTGGGCAGATGCCGATCCCGATCCGAAGAAACAGTATACGCCCGTTGCCGGAGCCAACGACGGCGCCAGCGGTGTGGGAATCTTGCTCGAGATAGCCCGTCTGTTGGGCGCACAGCCTGCCACGCTGGGAGTAGACCTCATTTTGTTGGATGCGGAAGATTACGGCGCTCACCAAGACTACCAAGGAGCACACAAAGAAGAATACTGGGGCATGGGTGCCCAATATTGGGCGCGCAATCCGCATCGTCCCGGCTACAATGCCCGCTTCGGCATTTTGCTCGACATGGTCGGGGGTTTTGATGCCCGTTTTCATTACGAGGGCTATTCCCGGGAGTATGCCTCCAGCATCAATCGCAAGGTGTGGCGGATGGCTAAGCAATTGAACCATGCCGATCGGTTTGTGGATCGCAACGGAGGCTTTGTCACCGACGATCACCTGTTTGTCAACCGCTACGCCGGCATTCCCACCATCGACATCATTCCCTACTCCGATGGCGGTGAATTCTTTGCCCACTGGCACACCGTCAAAGACGATATGAGCGCCATTGACAAACAAACCCTGCAGGCCGTGGGCGAAACGGTCACCGCAGTGGTGTACAACGAAAAATAGAACTTAGAAGAGAACCATGCCAACCATTAACCAGCAACAAGATGAAATCATCGCCGAATTCAGCGACTTCGACGATTGGATGGACCGGTACCAGCTGCTCATAGACTTGGGCAATGAACAGGCACCGCTCGACCCGCAGTATAAAACGGAACAAAACCTGATAGAGGGCTGTCAGAGCCGCGTGTGGTTGCAAGCCGATGAAACGCCCGACGGCACCATTGTGTTTCAGGCCGAGAGCGATGCGCTCATCGTCAAAGGCATCGTTGCACTGCTCATCCGGGTGTTATCGGGACATACGCCCGATGAGATTCTCGGCGCCGATCTCTATTTCATCGATCGCATCGGTTTGCGCGAACATCTCTCTCCCACGCGCAGCAACGGTTTATTGGCCATGGTCAAGCAGATGCGGATGTATGCGTTGGCTTTCAAGGCAAAGAAAGGGTAGGGGGACGGCCTCTATCCGGCCTCTTCCCGATATTCCAGAATATCTCCCGGTTGGCAATCCAGCGCGTGGCAAATGGCCTCGAGCGTGGAGAACCGAATGGCCTTTGCCTTTCCCGTCTTCAAGACAGAGAGGTTGGCCGGAGTGATGTCTACCTGTTCGGCCAGCTGGCCGAGTGAAATCTTGCGGCGAGCCATCATAATATCTAAGTTTACTACAATCATAGATTCTCTGTTCCCCCTTTTTAAATGGTGAGGTCTTGTTCCTCTTTCATCTTCACGCTCACGGCGAAGAGTTCGGTGAAGAGGATGATGATAACGAGCGACAGCAGGTCGTCCGAATAGAAAAAGCTTTTCAGCTCGTAACCTGCGGGAGGTGCCAACTGATGCACAGCCTGGCGGTAGCAGAGCCATTCGGTGAAGATGTTCAACAGGCGGAAAGCCGCCATGGTGTAGGTGAAGATGCGTATCCGATAGATGTTTCGGCGGGTGAATACGTTGCGCTTGGAGATGGAAATGAGCAACCGGATGAGTTGATAGATTCCAAATAAGCAGGCCAACGAAGCAATACCGGTCAGGAATGTGCCGATGGTCGTGGCCGTTGTCGGGACAATCCTACTCTCCATTTCATGAATGGAGTAGGGCACGCCCTCGCCGGTTTGGAGATTTACCAACGAATCGGAGACGGCCCCGGTGCGGCGCACTTCAATATAGACAGGCATGGTGAAAACAGTTTGCCGGGTGCTGTCGGTGTGCAGGTTGCCGGCCATGGTCCGTCCATCTTTGTAGCCGTCGCTAAAATCGCTCCAACCCGAGCTGAAGCTGATGGCAAACTCTCCCACTATAATCAGTATGGAGGCGATGCCCAGGAGGGTGAATTTCTTCATATCTTCTTAGTTGTTTGTTTTGGATGGGGAATAACTCTGGATGCGTTGCAGGGCGGCCAGGAAGAATACGGCCGCTATCAACACCCAGTATATCTTGCGGGTGGTCAGATCGAACAACGAATCCGCCTGGGGATAATGCAGCTTGAAATAGACCGAGATGCTGTTGTTCAACACATGCAGCACGATGCAGGGAATCACGCTGCGCGTGCGGTAGTAGATCCATCCCAGCACGGCGCCGACGAGGGCGGCTCCCACCATCTGTGCCGGATTCAGGTGAATGAGGGCAAACAGCAGGGCTTGCAACACAATGACCACGGCAGGCTTGTATTGGGTGAGCATCTCTTCCATCACCGCCCGTCGGAAAAGCAGTTCTTCCAGGATGGGGCCGAGCAGGACGAGGGCAAGAATGCCCACCGCGTTAGACTGGATCACCTCGAAACCACTCTCCATCAGATTGGGAATGGGCGGGAGCAAGGTCATCAGAAACTCCACCAGCACGATGGTGGATAGTCCGATGATCACCGTCCAGGCCAAAAATCCTGCGGTGGTGGGGGCATAGGCACGTCCGTTGTTGCGCAGATACCCCTTTTTCCACAGATAGAGGCTCATGAGCACGATGGAAAGCAGCAACGTCGGAGTGGTCAGCCAATTGTAGAGCTGTTGCGCCCCTCCGGGGACGTGCGGGGCGAAGTGGGTGGCAACGAGATTGGTCAGTAGTGCCAGCGCCAACTGAATGACGAGGTAGACCAAAGCCAGGCGGATGGCTTTTCTCATGTGGCGGGGGTGAACAGGCCGTAGAGGGCGGCCATTAATACCGACAGACCGACGATGAGCAGGGTGATGCTCATCA
>JAISHB010000115.1 GCA_031262785.1 Prevotellaceae bacterium | reverse complement strand
CTGGTTAAACTCTTCTTTTACACAACAAAAGTAAGACTTTAACCACGGCAACAAAACCTGCTCACTCATATAAGCAGATAAAGACACCGCAAACTTAAGGTTTCGCCGGCGGTTACGCAAGGTTGAACGCCTTCGGCGTTCTGCCGGTGGGGGCTTTTCAAGGCTTATGAATCCTTGCTTTTGTTGTCGCGGGCGATTCTCAAGGCTTGAGAGGCGTTCGTTTTGTGAAAAGCTACGTTTCACAAGGCGTATAAAAGGTTGTTTTCAGGAAAAGCAGCGATGCACAAGGCTTGAGAACCCCTGTTTTTGGTAAAAACAAGGTTTTATAAGGCTTGTAAACCGGCAAAGTAACTTAATTCCCCTCCTCCGGTGGAGGAGGGGTGCCCGCAGGGCGGGGTGGTAGCGTTCTATAAAGAATAAGTAGATGCGTTTTTTGTCCTACCACCCCGTCGCTACGCGCCACCCCTCCTCCCCGGGAGGAGGGGAGTTAGTTACTACGCTTGTGATTCATCC
The DNA here is from genome assembly GCA_031262785.1 of Prevotellaceae bacterium. Taxonomy (GTDB): domain Bacteria; phylum Bacteroidota; class Bacteroidia; order Bacteroidales; family Bacteroidaceae; genus Bacteroides. The sequence goes on along the minus strand of JAISHB010000115.1, from coordinate 13,970 downwards.
CCCTCACCCCTGCATCCACTCCCTGTCGATGTCGGCGGCCGGCCGACAGGCCAGCGTCCCGTCCACACGGGCTACGACGCGTGCCTGTCGGCGTACCGCATCGAGGTCGTGGCTTACCAGCACGATGGCGCACGTGCGGTTCAGCTCGCTCAAGAGTTGATAGAGGTGCGCCTCGAAGCGTTTGTCGATGTACGTGGCGGGTTCGTCGAGCACCAGCAGCCGGGGGCCGGCTATCACGGCACGTCCCAGCAGGACGCGCTGCAGTTGGCCGCCGCTCAAGGTGCCGATGGCGCGCTTTTCGAGGCCTTCGAGGCCCATACGGGCGATGACTTCGCGGCCGCGGGCGCGTTCTTCGGCGGTGAAGCGGGCAATGAGGCTCTTTTTGGAGCTGAGACCCGAAAGCACCACCTCTTCGACCGAGATGGGGAACTTGGCATCGATGCTCGTATATTGAGGCAGGTAGCCCATGGCGACGGGGGCGGGAGAGGTGATGGTGCCGCCGGTGGGACGCAGCAATCCCAGCATACACTTGACCAGTGTGGTCTTGCCGCCGCCGTTGGGGCCGATGATACCGAGGTAATCGCGCTCGTAGAGCGTGAGGTTGACCTCGCGCAACACCTGTTTGCCGTCGTAGGCGGCGCTGAGGTTGTTTATTTGCAGCAGAACGGAGTTGTCCATGGGCAGGGCGTGTTAGGGTGCCACTAATGCTTCGGCCGTGCGGAGCAGTTCGTCGCTCCACCGGTAGGAGAGGGGGTGGATGTCGACCACGCGGGTGCCGGTTTGGCGTGCAATCAGCTCGGCGTGACGGCGGTCGAACTCGGGTTGGATGAAAATGACGCGCACCCGCTCGCGGCGGGCGGTTTCTATCAGTTGGGCAAGGTGCGCGGGGGCGGGTTCTTTGCCTCCCTCCTCGATAGATAGCTGGCGCAGGCCGTAGTCGCGGGCAAAATAGCTGAGGGCGGGGTGATAGATCATAAAGGCACGGTCTGCACGGGGTGAAGAGAGGCGCCGGCGCAGCAGGCTGTCGGTCTGACGGATGTGGACGAGCAGACTGTCGCAACGGCGGCGATACTCTGCCGTGTGCAACGTATCCAACGTGCAAAGCGCCGAAAAAATATTGGTAGCTATCACCGCGGCGTTGCGGGGAGAGTTCCACACGTGGGGTTCGACGCCGCCGGCGTGGCGGGTGCCGTCCCTATGCCGGTGACCTTCGCCCCTAATCAGGTCGATGCCCTTGGACGTGTCGAAAAAGCGCAGGCGCGGGGCGTTTTGGGCGATTCTTTCCATCCATACCTGCTCGAAACCGATGTGGCCGATGCGTAGATAGGCGCTGCTGCGGCTCACCTCGACCAATTGGCGGGGGGTCGGGTCGTAGGTCTCGGGGCTGCTCCCCTTGGGCACCATGCTCACGACGTGAAAACGGTTGCCGGCAATCGCCTGGGTGAAATAACGGAGCGGTTCGACGGTGACGGTGAGCAGGGGGAGGGTTTTTGCCTCGTCGGCTTGGGTGCCGGCCGTCTTTCCACCGCCACACCCCATGAAAGAGGTCATGGCCAGCAGCATGACGGCGTAACGCACGGCTTTACCCACCCCCATCGAGAGCGTGGTGAGCCACAAGTTGCTGCGCATAAAGCCCAGCGCCACGGCGATGGCCTCCCCCACGAAGGGAAGAAAGGTGAAAAAGCCCATGAGGGCGCCTTTGCCCTGTAGAAAACGCTCGGTGCGCGCCAGTTTGTCGGGTTTCACCTTGAGATAGCGGCTAATCCACTCGGTTTTGCCGAGCCTCCCCAGATAGTAACAGGTCATTCCCCCGGCGGTATTGCCCAATGTGGCCGATAGTACGCAGCCCACGGGCGAAAGGCCGACACCCACCAATGCCATCATCACCAATTCGGAGCTGAAGGGGATGATACTGCCTGCCAGAAAGGCCGAGGCGAAGAGGCCAAGGTAACCCCAGTCTATCAATAGCTTGAGTAGCGCCTCTACCACAGCGTCCATACGTTGAAAAGGAATAGCAGCACGAAGGCCAATGAAAAGAATCCGATTAGTAGGTTGCCCACGCGGCCGGTGGCCTGTATCACGAAGTGACCGCCCAAGGCGCAGACCAAAACCAGCAAGAACGGCAGGGTGGAATCGATGCCGGCGGGCTGGAGCAGGGCATACAAGAAGAGAGAAGCGGTGAGAAAGAGGAGGAACCGGAGGAAACTGCGTGTGTTGGTCTTGTCTTGGTGGCTGTGGCGCAAACTATGGAGGGAGGAGACCGCAAACAGCGCCAGCAGGTAGCCCATAGTGGCTATCTGCCACGGCTCCACTCCTTGGTAGCTGAGTGCATGAAACGAGAACAGCTCCCGTAGCGGTTGGCTCACCCACACTATCTTGTGGCTCCACAGGGCGGCAGCCAGTACGAACCAGTAAGGGACTAACCAACCCGTAATCGAAGCAAAAAAGCTCTTTCTATGGAGTGATTGAAACCCGTAGGCGCCGATCCAGAAGACAGGTGCAAGTAGGGTAAGCTTGGGAGCGAAGAAACTGCCGAATCCCAAGAAGAGAAAAGAGTAGAAGAGCGCCGCGGGGGCCTCTTGTGCGCGTCGAAAGCTCTTGAAAAGGAAGAAAACGGCCAGCAACAACAGCATGGCGGCCAAGACGGCGCGGGGACGGAGGTGAAACGCAGGGCAAGCGGCCACCAACAAGAAGTAGATGGAGGTTTGTATGGTAGCGCGCAGGCGTATCAACGGGAAGGCGTTGTTCAAATCAATCAAGAGATAGCCCGTCGCCGCATAAAGCAACAAACTCACCAGCGTGGAGGTCGAAGCCGCGGCCGGCGACATCCCCCCACGCAACGCCAGCAGCGTGGAAGTCAGCAACAGCGCCGAAGCACAAACGATGGAAACGGGCAACGTCCAGCGTCCGGTGGCAAACAAGTGTTGTAGGCGGTTGGCGGCCATGAAAGCAGCGTGGGGTAAGCGGGGTTAAAGGTCGAATCCGATGTCGGGACGCATATACTTGCCTTCAAAGGTGATGCCTTCGGCCGTGCGGTAGCTCTTGGCAAGGGCTTCGTCCTTGTCTTTGCCGTAGGAGCTGACGGCCAAGACGCGACCGCCGGCGGTGACCAGCGTGCCGTCGTCCCTGCGGGCGGTACCGGCGTGGAACACGAGGCTGTCGGTGTACTCTGCAGCTGCTAAACCGCTGATGGGCTTCCCTTTTTCGTAGGCCTCGGGGTATCCGCCGCTCACCAGCATGACGCAGGCGGCACTCCGGTCGTCTATGTCGAGGTTTTTGGTCTCGAGGTTGCCGTCACGCACGCCTTCGAGCAAATCGACGAGGTCGCTTTGGATACGCAACATGACACTTTCGGTCTCGGGGTCGCCCATGCGGACATTATACTCTATGACCATCGGCTCGTCGCCCTTGACCTTGATTAACCCAAGGAAAAGAAAGCCCTTGTAGAGGATGTTTTCGGCTTGCAAGCCTTGAATGGTAGGCTCGATGATGCGGGTGCGCACCTTCTGCATGAAAGCTTCGTCGGCAAAGCCCACGGGAGAGATACTTCCCATGCCACCGGTGTTCAGCCCGGTGTCGCCTGCGCCGATACGCTTGTAGTCTTTGGCCACGGGCAGGATTTTATAGTTTCTACCGTCGGTAAGAACGAACACCGAGCACTCGATGCCGCTTAAGAACTCTTCAATGACCACCGTGGCGCTGGCTTCACCGAACATCCCGCCGAGCATCTGGCTGAGGCGCTCCTTGGCTTCGTTTAACGTGGGCAGAATAAGCACGCCCTTGCCCGCGCACAGGCCGTCTGCCTTGAGTACGTAGGGCGCCTCGAGGGTTTCGAGGAAGTGCAAGCCTTCGGCAAGGTTGCCGGCGGCGACACTGAGGAATCGCGCGGTGGGTATGGCGTGGCGCTGCATGAATCCTTTGGCGAACTCCTTGCTGCCTTCGAGGCGGGCGCCGGCGGCCGTGGGGCCTATGACGGCAATGTGACGGACGGCGGGGTCGGCGGCGAAACTGTCGTAGATGCCTTGCACCAACGGGTCTTCGGGGCCGACTACCAAGAGGGTGATGCCTTCGGCGAGGGCAAAAGCTTTCAAACCAACGAAGTCGGTAGCGCTGATATGCACGTTGGTGCCGACACTGGCAGTGCCACCGTTGCCGGGAGCGATGAAGAGCTGCTCCACACGGGGGCTTTGGGCGATCTTCCAGGCCAGGGCATGCTCTCTACCGCCGCTACCGAGTAAAAGTACTTTCATGAGGGGGAATATTTAGGGTTGAAGATATTGGTCGAAGTAACGGGTAATCTTTTCATGCAGGTGTACACGGTCGCGCCCCAGCACGTTGTGCTTGTGCGTGGGGTAGATGAACACATCGGGGTAGGTGCGGGCGTCTACACAGGCTTTTAGGAACGACAAGGTGTGCTGGGGAACGCAGGTATCGTCGTGATCGTCGTGGATGAGCAGCAGGTGGCCTTTCAACCGGCCTGCCAAACGGTTCAAATTGCACGCGTCATAGCCACTGGCGTTGGTTTGCGGGGTGTCCATGTAGCGTTCGCCGTACATCACCTCGTAGTATTTCCAGTCGATGACCGGGCCACCGGCCACTCCCACTTGAAAAAGGTCGGGATAACGCAGCATCAGGGCGGTCGTCATGTGACCGCCGTAGCTCCAGCCGTGGACACCGATACGTGCGGCATCTACGTAGGGCAAACTTTTCAGGTATTCCACCCCCCGCACTTGGTCTTTGCACTCCTCGAGGCCGAGACGGCGGAACGTGACGTTTTCAAAGGCCAATCCGCGGTTGCTGCTGCCTCTGTTGTCGAGGGTAAAGACAATATAACCGCGGGTGGCCATATACAAGTCCCATCCGCGGGCGCCGTGGAGCCAGCCGTCGGTGATCATCTGTGCATGAGGCCCGCCGTAGACGTAGACCACGACGGGATACCGGCGGGTGGCCTCGAAATCGGCCGGGGTCACCATGCGATACCAGAGATCGGTGGCCTCGTCGGCCGCTTTGATCGTACCCACGCGGATGGTGGGCATCTCGAGGCCGTCGTAGGGGTTCTGCGCCTCGAAGAGACGCCTCGTGGTGCCTTTTTTGGTGGCAATCAAGTCGATGGTGCGGGCGGCGGTGGGGGTGGCGTAGCTGTCTATGAGGTAGGCGCCCCACGGGCTGAGCTGTGCGTGGTGCACTCCGCCTTGAGTGCCCAAGGGCGTGCGCTTGCCGCTCTTGATATCGACTTTATAGAGGTTGCTTTGCAGCGGGGAGGCTTCGGTGGAGGCGATAAACAGCTCGCTGCCCGAGAAGTTGAAGCCGAGCAACTCTTGCACCATCCAGCTCCCTTGGGTGAGTTGCTTTATCAATTGGCCATCGGTGTTGTAAAGGTAGAGGTGGTTGAAACCATCGCGTTGGCTTTGGTAGATAAACGCGCGGGGGTTGCCCGGCAAGAAGCAAATGGGGTGCTGCGGCTCCACGTACTTGGGATGTGTCTCTTCAATCAGGGGAGCGCCTTCGGGTTCACCGGTGAGGACGTTGTAACGGCAGAGCTTGGCGTGGTTTTGGTCGCGGTTCAGCTCGATCAGATAGAGGCTTTTGCCGTCGGGCGACCAAGTGAGGTTGGTAAAGTAGCGGTCGGTGGCATCGCCGGTGTTCAAATAGAGGGTGGTGCCGTCCGCCGGACTGTAGATGCCGATGCTCACCTTGTGAGAGGTCATGCCGGCCATGGGGTAGCGGATGTAATCGACTTGTCCCACGCGGGCGGTGACATCGACCAGCGGATATAGGCTTACCATGCGCTCGTCCATGCGGTAGAAGGCGAGCCTGTCGCCTTGGGGACTCCAGAAGGTGCCCTTGTGAATGCCGAACTCGTTGCGATGGACGGAGTGCCCGCAGAGGACGCCGTCAGGCTCGTCGGTCACCTGCTTGCCGTTGACGTAGAGGTTGTTCTGCAAGGTGTAGGCCACGTTGCCGCTGGTGGCCTCGTAGTCGCGATTGGCTGCATCGGCGGCAACGGGACGGAGGTGAACGATGCTGTCGGCTTGCCAATCATACACCACGTAGTCTTCCGCTTGGGAAAAGAGTAACCACGGACGGTCGGGCCACAGGGCACGCGCGCTGCCAAGGTTCATACGCTTGGCCAGTTGCGAGGCGCTGACCAACAAGCGGGTTTGTCCGCTCTTTGCCTGAACGGCCAGGAGGGAATCGCCCGTAAGGGTGAGGTAGGCATCGTCGTTCCACCATTGATAACGCTTGTTTTCGGTGTACCGATAGGCAGCCCCGCCGGGGATCAGCTCTTCCAGCGTCGGCTTCGTCCGTTCTTGCGCCGCAAGACTCGTGGCAAAGAGCAGCACGAGCAGGGTGCTCAGGGAGTTACTCAGTTTCTTCATTGTTGTTCGTTTGAAAGTCTGTTCTATAAAGGGGTGGCTGTTTAGTGGAGTCTCTTTTGCCGACGCATACTTAGCTCACGGCGGGCTTTTCCTGCTCTTCTTTGTAGTCTTTGTAGCGTCCGTCGAACAAATCATACTTGCGGAACTCACACTCGAGCGCACCATTGTACAACGGGATGCGGGCAGAGGCTTTCAACCCTATTTGGTCGAAGCACTCTTCGCGGTAGGAGAGTATCCAGGCGGTGTTGCCGGTGAAGGCGTGCTTGAGCCGTTCACCAATCATCTGATAGAGGCCGAAGAGGTCATCGGTGGTGATGCGTTCGCCGTAGGGAGGGTTGGTGATGAGCAGGGCTTTGTCTGTCGGCTGCTCGAAGTTCTGGAAGGCCTGCACCTTCAAGACTACATCCTTGGATACGCCGGCGGCCTTGAGGTTGTGCTGGGCAATCATGTTGGCTTTGGGGCTGTTGTCGTAGGCGTATATCTTGTGGGTGAAGGTACGTTCTTGGCTGTCGTCGTTGTAGATGGCTTCCAGCAGGTCGGCATCGAAGTCGCTCCAACGCTCAAAGGCAAACTCTTTGCGAAACACGCCGGGGGCAATGTTGCGGGCGATGAGTGCCGCCTCAATGGGGAGGGTGCCCGAGCCGCACATGGGATCGATGAGGTCACACTCGCCCTGCCAGCCGGTGAGCAAGATCATCCCGGCAGCCAATACCTCGTTGAGCGGGGCTTCGATGGCTTCTTGCCGGTAGCCGCGCCGGTGCAGCGACTCGCCCGAAGAGTCGAGCGACAGGGTGCAGGTGGTTTGGGCAATGTGGATGTGCAGTTGCACGTCGGGTTTGCTGATGCGCACCGAGGGGCGTCGGCCGCTCTTCTCACGGAAATAGTCTACAATGGCGTCCTTCACCTTATAGGAGACAAACTTGGAGTGGCGGAACTCTTCGCTGTATACCACCGCATCTACGGCGAAGCTCTTCTTCACGTCGAGAAAATCCTCCCATGGGATAGCTTTGATTTGCTCGTAGACTTCGTCGGCATTCTTGGCACTGAACTGTTTGATGGGTTTGAGGATGCGGATGGCGGTGCGCAAATGGAAGTTGGCTTTGTACATCATGGCTTTGTCGCCCGTGAAGGCAACCATTCGGCGACCAATTTCAATATCGGAGGCACCCAGCGCGGTTAGTTCTTGGGCTAACACTCCTTCCAAGCCTTGAAAGGTCTTGGCAATAAGGGGAAAAGAAGGCATATCAATGGTAAATTTAGATAATTATAAATGGGAGTAATAAGGATGATTATAGTTGCGGATGAATTATTTCTTGGCACGGCTTTGCACCACACGTCCGCCGGCGGGAATGTCTTGGGTGACCCAGATGTTGCCTCCCACGACGGCTCCTTGCCCAATGGTGATGCGTCCCAAAATGGTGGCGTTGGAGTAGACAATCACATGGTCTTCGAGGATGGGATGGCGGGGAATTCCTTTGATGGGTTGGCCGTTGCGGTCGAGCGGGAAGCTCTTGGCGCCCAGCGTAACTCCTTGGTAGAGCTTGACGTGGTTGCCGATGATGCAGGTCTGGCCAATGACCACGCCGGTGCCGTGATCGATGCAGAAGTATTCGCCGATGGTGGCACCCGGATGGATGTCAATGCCGGTTTCGCTGTGTGCCATCTCGGTGATGATGCGGGGGATGAGCGGCACGCCCAGTAGCAGCAATTGATGGGCAATGCGGTAGTTGACAATGGCGCGCACCGAAGGGTAGCAGAAGATGACCTCGCCTTGGCTTTGGGCGGCAGGGTCGCCCGTGTAGGCAGCTGCCACGTCGGTGGCCAGCAGGCGGCGAAGCTCGGGTAGATAGCTGATGAAGGCGGCGGCAATCTCGGCAGCCCTTTCGCGCTGGGGAGTGGCATAACAGCTACACCGGTCTTTGCCACTAAAGCACAAGCCGGCCACCACTTGGTCGGTGAGCAACGTGAACAACTGCTCGACGTTGACGCCGATGTGATAGCTCACCGTGCAGCTGTTGACAGCCGAATGACCGTAATAACCGGGGAAAATGATGGCGCGTGACAACTCTACAACCTCTCGCAATGCCTGTGTAGACGGCAATGGATTTCCATCAACGTGCTGATGGAATACGCTTTGGTAGGACGAATCTTTGGATAGTTCGTCGACAGCCTGTGTCAGCGTATGCGTAAAGTTCAATGGACTCATGTGCTTCTAAAGAGAGGGTGTCGGCTCCTGCCGAACGGCGCAAAGGTAGCTATTCTTCCTGAAATTCATACGTTTACTGCGTGAAAATGCAAAAAGGAGTTACTTTTGCAGCGTGATAGAATCCCATCTTTTTATTTAATCAACTAAAATCAAATCAATGATGACAAAGATTGCCCAACGCCTCACCGATTTGGTAGGCAACACTCCCTTGCTGGAGTTGAAGAATTATGCGCACGCCCGTGGCCTCAACGCCCGTGTGATTGCCAAACTGGAGTATTTCAATCCCGCAGGCAGCGTCAAAGACCGCGTAGCCCTGGCCATGGTGGAAGATGCTGAAAGCCGCGGCCTGCTCAAGGCGGGTGCCACACTCATCGAACCCACCAGCGGCAACACCGGCGTGGGATTGGCTTTTGTGGCGGCCGCCAAGGGATACCGCCTCATCCTCACCATGCCCGAGACCATGAGCATGGAGCGGCGCAACCTGCTCAAGGCCTACGGTGCCGAGCTGGTCTTAACCCCGGGTGCCGAGGGCATGAAGGGGGCGATTGCCCGTGCCGAGGCCCTGCAACGGGAGATTCCCGGGTCGATCATCCTACAACAGTTCAGTAATCCGGCCAATCCGGCGGCGCACGAACGCACCACCGGGCAGGAGATTTGGCGCGACACGGCCGGCACCGTCGATCTGTTTGTAGCCGGCGTGGGCACCGGCGGCACCATCAGCGGGGTGGGGCGTGCCCTCAAGCAGCACAGCCCTCAAGTGAGGGTAGTGGCTGTGGAGCCGGCCGAATCGCCCGTGTTGTCGACCGGAAAGGCTGGAGCGCACAAAATACAGGGCATTGGGGCGGGTTTCGTCCCGCAGAACTATTGCGCCGAGGTGGTCGATGAGGTGCTGCCGGTTGCCAGTGACGATGCCATCCGTACCAGCCGCGCATTGGCGCGCGAGGAGGGGTTGCTGGTGGGCATCTCCTCGGGTGCGGCGCTCTATGCCGCCACCCTCTTGGCGCAACGTCCCGAGTATGCGGGCAAAACCATCGTGGTGTTGCTGCCCGACACGGGCGAACGCTACCTCTCCACCGTGCTCTACGCTACGGAGGAGTATCCCCTGTAAGACAGCTTCGTTGTTTTTCAGTACCTGGAGGGTGTGTCGCTGGCGACACGCCCTCTTTTATTTTTTTGAATAGTTGCATATATTATCCGTTGAGTAACTATTTATAATTATCTTTGTAGGGTCTTGCGAAGTGTGCAAGGGAAGTTGCCTATTATGTATGCAAAATGATATACCGACGGTATGGAAAAGAAAAAAAGAGAAACAGCAAAAGGATTGATGAGGGATGCTGATAAGCATTTCCAAGAGGGCGACTATGCAAAAGCTTTAGTATGCTACTACTTAAAGTAGGCGCCGACCATCTTAGCGAAGGAACGTCGCGGCGGTACTTCCAATAAATAAGGATTAAGACTATTAAAAAATATCATTATGAAAAAGAATTCGTTTTTAATGCTCGCTATGATAGTAACGTCATTAGTTTTTGCTTCCTGCAAAGAAAAAGCGAAAGATGTTGTTACGGTAATTCACACCTGGCCTAATCGTCTGCAAATTACTAAGACAGTCAAAGCAGGAGAAGAATACCCGTCCTATGATTGCAATCTGGATGGCTGGTATGTCGCAGATTATTCCGGCGACAGCATTTTTGTCATAAGACAGCGTGATTGGGATAATGATCGGTCTCTTCAGGCTGTATATAGCATCCATTGGAATGATCCGCTCGCCAGTTTTGAAGAAACCATTACGATTGTTAGGCTGTATCCGGAATGGGGCGTATTCTCAGTTGAGGCGGCATCGCCGGTGCCTCTTTATTCTATTGGAAGACAGTTAAGAACTTTTGACGGTGGTATATTTGTCTGGCAGTCCGTAATGAATGGAGAGATCTTAGCAGCTTCTGTTAGTAATACATTGTTTTTCTTTAGAGACACTGGATTTCTTAGTCCGTATGGAAACAGAAGTAGCGGATTTTATGTTAAAGATTATATGATGTATGATGGAAAACATAACAATCAAGGCGATGAAGATGGATTTATTTTCGCTCCCTTGGATCATCACAAAAATTTTATAAATAAAAACCGCAGGACTCTTAAAGAGGACAGCAGAAGTGGTGACGAAAGGACTAGTGTTAGAGGTAAATACATTAGCCCTAATTTCAGAAGGTATCCGAACTTTTGAGGTCGCGGCGGCGCTCCATGCCGCCACCCTCTTGGCGCAACGCCCCGAGCATGCGGGCAAAACCATTGTGGTGTTGCTGCCCGACACGGGCGAACGCTACCTCTCCACCGTGCTCTACGCTACGGAGGAGTATCCCCTGTAAGACAGCTTTGTGATTTTCAGTACCGGAGGGTGTGTCGCCAGCGGCACGCCCTCTCTTATTTTTCTGGGGAAAGCCCAAATTATTCCGCCGTCCCCTTAATGGAGAAGGGTTTGGAAACCTGCTCCACTGCCGAGCCGTCGGCAAAGATGAGCTTTATGCGGAAGGTGTAGTCGTCGCTCCGTTGGGGAAGTGTGTTGAGGTAGAATATCCATTCGCTCTCCATCAGCGAATAATTACCCAAATTGGCATCCGCAAGGTTGACCGCGCGCAGGATGTAGGGATCTTCGTAGGCAAAATAACCGGGGTCGTTTTGCGCTTCGCGCAATTCGGAGTAATACGAATCGCCGGTCGATTGATAGTCGTTCTTTAACAGCGCATCTACATCGAACAAGAAGGCAGTGAAGCGTGAACTCAGGTTGGCACCTGCGGGATAATCATTATCGAAATCTTTATCGGCAGTAATTACCACGGATCGCAGCGGAGAGGTACAAATGGAGACGATGTGATAAGGAAAAGGAAGATTTTCGATGGTATTTCGTCGGGTGATAAACGTGGTATCTCCCAACGCCTCGATTCTCTTTCTATACTCCAGATTCGGCGCTGTTTGATTTCCCGGACTGGATGATATCGGATAATAGATATGCCCTTCTTTCAAATACTTCGGCATGGCATCATAGAACCATCCCTGTGTGTAGAGTGTAGGATGATAAGTGCTTTGATCAAGAATCTCTTCTTTGGCAAGGATTAACTCCTTTTGTGGGTCGTTCTTTTTAAGCCAGCAATTCCGAATCAGGACGGTATCGCAATGAATAAATTGATTGATGTAGGTTTTGGTGTAATAAAAACCTTGTCTACCCGGACCATCTATTACTTCTTTATCCTCTACACAAGAAATAACGACTATCAGGATTGGTAGCAGAAGGAATAATAACTTCTTCATATGCGTATCGTTTCAAATAAATGCTTTTTGTAATGTAGTCTATTTGTCATTTCAGAAATGACGCAACAAAGTTATCGTCTCTATTTATAGAAACAAACAAAAAGGTCTTATTTTCAATTAACTACGGAAAAGTATCTTTGAGCAGGAGTAGAATAATGATTATATCTCATCCTGAAATTACGCAAAATAGGAGAAACAAAAAAGCTGCTTTGTTTTGATACACTCTTTTACGCTTCGTAACCGTGGGCGAAACCCATGGTAGCACCTCTTCTCTTCCTCCTCCCTACAACCCCACAAGGGGTTGAACATCGGACAGATACGCGATGAAAACTGCCACTGTCTCTCTTGCGGGAATGTCTTATTATGCAACGTGGCTTACCACACTACCATTTATTTTGATTTTTGTTTTCTTCTAATTAAGTATTTGTAAATATTTGCGACCTATAAATCCACCTATCGCCATACTTACGCCACAAGTGGAGAATAATATAACGGTAAAAGGAACAGCGAAATCAGAGAGGTTGTCCATATTCACTTTCACTATCACCATAATTTCAATAACTTGTGCAATACATAGAACTATAAAATTTATGATTCCCACTTTTTCTTTCATATATAAACTCCCAATAAGCGCAGTGACAAATGGTACACCACTCAATGTTATGAAAAATGACAGGCTTGATTGAATTCCAAAATAAAGTAAATATACGGCATTTGCTGCAAAAACAGCAAGTGAAGCGATAAATACAGTTATTGCATCGCTATTTGATTTTTTCTTTCCTTTTTCTTTCTTTTCCTTTTTCTTCTTCCAATACCGTCTGCCATCACGTAATTTCAAAACGTATGTCCCGCTCTCACGATTATTGTTAAGATAACACTTTCCAAATAAGTTATCATCATTTGCACTCCATTCTATTGAGACATTTGCCCCAATAGTTATTTTGCGTAACTTTGGCAACGAAGCATACCCTCTTGTGTTTCCTAACGCACCTTTATCTATGCGTCTAACGGAATATGGAATTACTACACTCCTCACATCATCACCGAAAATCTTATGTCCCTCTAAAGCCGTAACCCGCATACTACCGATTGTAGATGGGATCACAATATTAATATTTTTACCTTTATACCTCCTGATAGTAACAGTACCATCGGATTTTAAATTTGTTTCAAAATCTGCTGTGCCTTCCAATGCCTTGAGTTTCTCAAATCCCGCTAGCCGTTGTTGTTCTCTACGTTGCTGCTCTTGTTCTCTACGTTGCTGCTCTTGTTCTCTACGTTGCCGCTCTTGTTCTTCACGTTCACGGCGTGCAATAAGTTCTCTTTGTCTATCTATAGCATTTTCATATTCTTTTTGCCAGTTATTAAGGACACTACTATTATTATAATCAAGCATTTCGAAATAGGTAATTGCGTCCTCCTCAAATTGATTGGGGTGTTTTTTACTACACGATGCTCCAATATTCATGGCACTATCGTATAGCTCTACTGCTTTGTCATATTTTGGCTTTACCTGCAAATATGCTTCATGCCGCAATTTCTTTATGAGTTTCTGAATGTCCGCTTGAATCGAGTCAAAATCTGAATCGTCGAATACCTTTATGGCGTAATTTTTGTCTTTCCTAATTACGGCTTCCAATTCGGCAAGTGCCTGCTCTTTATTTTCAAGCAATGTATCACATCGTGCTCCGTTATAAAGAGATTCAAGCATACGCCCAGAATATACATAGGATTGTTCAAAAGATTTCCTTGCCTGCGCAAGGAAATTAAGTGCTTCATTATTATTGCCATTATGGAGACAGTCGTTAGATTTTGTATATTGTGTAACTCCAAACCAAAACCATATCTCGGATGCTATATTTCTTATCTCGGTAGAATTTTTAATGTAGGGAGTGATGTATTTTATTGCATTATTAAAAGCGATAATGGCTTCATCAAGATTTATGGCATTACCAAACGCATAAATTCTGCCCATCAGAAACCATGAAAGGTATACAGTTTTGTCTTTTTTTAAACTTTTCTGAATGGATTCCAATGAATCATCATACCAACCATTTCTAAAATGCCTTAATGCCCTGTCGTAT
>JAISHB010000054.1 GCA_031262785.1 Prevotellaceae bacterium | reverse complement strand
TCCGCGGTAGAAGTAGGGTTCATACAAGTAGGGTTTAGCATTGATGACCTGATTGAAATATTGAATGGAGAGCACATAGTCTTCGAAATAGAGAGCATTGCGGGCAATAGCCATCACCCGGTCTGTGTTTATCTGTGCCTGTAACCACATGGGGCAGAGTATAAACAACCCTATTATAATAGTACGTAGTTTCACCACCGAATATCTAAGCTAAATCCTATTTCACCGTCTTCACTTTATACGTGCAATGCGCTTTCCCTTTCAGCAGTGCATTGAGTTTACCCTTAATCATCTGCTTGCGCAACGCAGAGAGGTGGTCGATAAACATCTTCCCTTCGAGATGATCGAACTCGTGTTGCATCACGCGGGCAAGGTAGCCCTCTACGATTTCGTCGTGCATCCCCAACTCTTCGTCGAGATAGGTTACACGAATACGATCTTTCCGCTTCACCGTTTCGTGGATGCCCGGCAAGCTCAAGCAGCCCTCTTCCATGGCAACTTCATCGCCCGAAAGGTCCACGATATGGGGATTGATATAAGCTTTGCGGAATCCGGCATATTCGGGATGTTCTTCGGACAGGACATCGAGGTTAACCACCACCACCCGGACAGGTAAGCCTATCTGTGGTGCAGCCAACCCCACTCCATCGGCGCTGTCCATGGTTTCAAACATATCGGCTATCAACTTCTTCAGTTCGGGATAAGCGACCGGATCGATATCCTCGGCCACCTTCCGCAGCACCGGTTGACCATAGGTGTAAATGGGTAGTATCATAGTCTATTCCTTTCCATATAAGTTTGCAGCAGAATAGTGGCACTGATTTCATCCACCAAGGCTTTGTTGCGACGCTCCTTCTTCTTGAGTCCTCCCTCGAGCATGGCACGATGTGCCAACAGGGAGGTAAACCGTTCATCGACATACTCTACCGGAATGGCCGGCAACTGTTTCCGCAGTGCCTGCACGAAGGGTTCGATGCGTTGCATGTTCTCCGAGGGTTCGTTATTCATTTGTTTGGGAAGTCCCACCAAGATACGCTCTACCGGTTCTTTTGCCACGTAATCTATCAGGAAGGTAGTTAGTTCATGGGTGGGAACGGTAGTTAGCCCGTTTGCAATCAATTGCAACGGATCGCTGACGGCTATCCCCGTGCGTTTCTTGCCGTAATCAATAGCTACTATTCTGCTCATAAATAGGCAACAAAAGTACTATTATTAGTTGAAACTCAAGGAGGACATTAATATTTATTACGCCTCTCTAAATAAATAATGGCGGGTTGTTAGCCCGCCACTCTTTCGCTTCTTTTATTTCTTTAGTAACAATAGCGTTTTACCGCCTGCATCGCAGAGTGCGATGCCGCCCTCTTCCGACCGATAGGAACGAACCTCGCTCAAGGCACTTTGTAGCTCGGCCTCGAGCCTCATGTCCGGACAGGCCATCTGCGTACTAATCGATTGCAGGAACGAGATGCCATGCCGGCTGTTCAGCACAAAAGCGCTGTTGATTCGGTTGCATCCGGCCGTAGCCGATATGCGTTTGTCCTCCACATTAAACTCCATCGACGGCTTCTTTTCCAAGCCTGAAGGAATGGCCTGGCCATTGATCTTCACGATGCTCCACGTTCCGTTCAGGTCGGTTGGCTCCAGCGTGTGAGTCGCTCTCTTCTTTTGCTGCAACACCACCATCGGTTTGCTGGATGATGCCCCACACAAGGCGAGGGTGCCATCGCCCAGTGTCCGGTACTGTTTTACTTGCGCCAGCGCGCCGAGCACTTTCTGTTCCAAGGTCATGTCGGGGCAAGCCATGCGGGTACTAACCAGTTTCCCCAAATCGAGCGTGCCGGGTTTGGCATTCACATCGAATGTGCCCGACAAGCGGTTGCATCCGCTATTACCGGACACACGGCCGGCATGCGTATCAAATGCAATGAAAGGGAAAGATTGATTGGGGGCCGGAACCACGGCCGAGCCGTTGACTTCAATAATGTTCCACTCACCCTCAAGGGATGCTACTGTTGCGGCACTCTTCGAAGAGCCGCATGACCAAAGAAGTGAAAGAGCTACTGTCGCGCAGACAGGAATAATGATTTTCCTCATTTTTTATACGGGGTTTTAAGTTAATAATTACGGCTGCAAAGGTAAACAAGAAGAACGGAAAGACGCGATGTTTGGTTGGGAAAGGGGGTGGGATTAACGCAAATTAAAGAATTCGCCCTGTTTTCGTCCTCCATCTGCCAAGAAGAGATGGTGGGTGTGACCAACCCGAGCGGTTAAGGGTGACCAACCCGAGCGGTTAAGGATGACCAACCCGAACGGTTAAGGGTGACCAACCCGAACGGTTAAGGGTGACCAACCCGAGCGGTTAAGGGTGACCAACCCGAGCGGTTAAGGGTGACCAACCCGAGCGGGTGGTTCACCCGTCAGCTCCCCGGCTCTTCCCTATTCGATGGGAATCCCTTTGTAGAAATCCAGTATCTTGGATCGGAAGAGGTATTCGTACTTGGCTTGCAGCTCGTTCAGGCGAACGCTCAGCAAGTTTTGCTTGGCTTCGTTAAACTCCACGGCACTGGCTTTGCCGTTGGTATACTTCTCGTTCATCAGGCGGAACGACTCGCTCCCGGCCCGGGCAGCCACCGCGCTGCTGCGATACTTACTCTGGGCAGCCACCGCGCTGTACCAAGCCTGCTGGATCTCTTTATAGAGTGCCTTTTCTACTTTATCGAGCTGCAACACATAGTTCTGTTGCTGTAAGCGGGCGGTACGCACGCGATTGCGCGTGGCAAAGCGATTGAACAGGGGGATGTTCAGGCTAAATCCAAGGTTGCGGTTGAATTGGTGGTAGAGCTGATCGGAGAGCCCCTCGTTGATGGTGGAGTTATAGCTGGTGCCGATGCTCCCCGAGAAACTGAGCGTGGGATAGTAGCCGCTTTGCGCCACACGGACGGCGTGTTTGGCTCCCTGCAACCGATATTGCGCCGCCTGGATAACCGGCTTTTGAACTACCGAGACTTGATAGATTTCATCCGGCGGCGTAAGCGCCTTGAGTGTTTGTTCTTCCGCCGAAGGGGCGGCCAAGGAGAAGCCTTCGGGTGTATCCAGCTCGATGTATTGCGTCAAGTCGAGGATGGAGAGTTTGTAGGTATTGTCGGCTTGCACCACGCTTAGTTCATCTTGCGCCACGCGCGATTCGGCATCGGAGAGTTCGGCCTGCGGGGCTTTGCCTACCTCTACCAAGCGGGCAATGCGGTCGCGTTGTTCTTTGCTTAGCGCCACCTGTCCAACGGCCACTTCATAGATTTCACGGTTGAGTAGCGCTTGCATGTAGGTGACGGCCACATTGACGGCAATATTTTCCCGCGCCTGCTGGAGGTCGGCCAGGTTAGCTTTGAGCGTCAGCTTAGCCAGCTTGTATTGATTGGGTAGCTCGAAACCGGTGAACAGGGGGATGCTCGTAGAGGCGCTAATGTTGCTGCCGCTAGTACTTTTGTCGACATAGACCGACGAGTAGGTGCCGTCGGCGTTCTGGATGGGGACATTGGTGCGCCCCCAATTCCAGCGTTGCGAAGCACTGGCGTTCAAATTGGGCAGTCGTGCCCACTTGGCGGTACCCACCTCCACCTCCGACTGCTTGGCCGCGTTCTCGGCCTGCTTGATGGTGATGTTATGCTCCACGGCATAGTCGATGCATTGTCGTAGCGTCCAGCCTTCCTGCGCCGAGGCGGTGGCGGCAACAACCAATAGAGATAGAATGAATTGCTTTTTCATACCTTATTTATTTCTTTTCAAGTCCACGTAGCTGTTCTATTCCGGTCAGTCCCTCCTTCACCGCTATCTTGATACCGTCACTAATGCCCACCTGGATGCGTTGGCGTTTAAACTGCTGGGTGGGTACGCTGTCGGTCAAGACATAGACAAAGGTGCTGTCGCCGCTAAACTCGAGCGTACTCTCGGGCACGGTCAGCACCTGGTGTTCGCGAGCCAACACAATCTCGGCATTGGCCGAATAGCCCGAGCGGATGGTCACCGAATCGGGCACCTTCACCGCCGCTTTAATTTCGAACTGGTTGGCGCCGTTCAGCTCCACGGCCTTGGGCGAGATGTATTCGAGGTTGGCCTCGAACGAGAAGTTCTGCAAGGCGCCGATGGTGAGCTTCACCGGCATTCCTTCGTGAATGCGTCCCACTTCGGTTTCGTCGATGTTGCCGCGGAAGATAAGGTCGTTCATGTTGGCCACCGTGGCAATGGTGGTGCCGTCGTTGAAGGTGTTGCTCATGATCACCGAGTTACCCGCCTTCACCGGCACGTCAAGTATCAACCCGTCGATGGTCGAGCGGATGAGCGTCGAGGAGAAAGAGGCCGAGTTCTTGGTGATACCCTCTTTGACAATCTCGAGGTTGTCGGTGGCCGTTTGCAGCTCCAGGCGTGCCTGTTCAACGGCCACTTGACTCTTTTCATACTCTTCACGACTGATGAGCTGGTCGTCGAACAGCTTTTGGTTGCGGCTGAAGTCGGTTTCGGCCTGTGCGCCGTTCACTTTGGCCAACCTCAGGCGGTTTTCGGCCGAGTTGAGGGTTCCCAGCTCGGGAATCACCTTCACTTTGGCAATGACTTCGTTCTTGTGCACGCTTTGTCCCGCCTCTTTATAGACTTCGTCGATGATGCCCGATATTTGTGGCTTGATGAGGATTTCGTCGCGCGGCTCCACCTTGCCGGTGGCCACGGTGCTCTTCTCCAAGTCGC
The DNA here is from genome assembly GCA_031262785.1 of Prevotellaceae bacterium. Taxonomy (GTDB): domain Bacteria; phylum Bacteroidota; class Bacteroidia; order Bacteroidales; family Bacteroidaceae; genus Bacteroides. The sequence continues at coordinate 4,897 of JAISHB010000054.1, read as the reverse complement.
TTACCGACGGGGTCAGCAAGCTGTAGACAATCACTTTGGGTTGCGACTTCTGATAGAGGAACACAAAGGTGTAGAGGAAGATGGCGGCAACGACCACCAGTCCGAAGATCTTGAAATACTTTTTCATACTATTGTTCTTATTTCGATGATTATTATGCTTGTTGGAGCGTATGACAAGAGGGTCTCACTCGTCGCGTATCGCCTCGATAGGTTTCACGCCCATGGCACGATAAGCAGGCGCCAAGCCGGCCAACATGCCCAGTGCCACCAGCAACACGCCCATGCCGATGGCCGTCCAGAACGACACCTGATAGTGCGTGGTGACCTCGCCGGCCTCGTTGAAGGCAGCCTCCATCACCTGCAGCACCAGCACTCCCAAGGTGATGCCGGCCATACCGGCCAGCGTAGTGAGCACCATGCTCTCGGAGAGTATCTGCTGGAGTATATCGCGCGGACGCGCACCTATTGCGCGTCGAATACCAATCTCGATAGTGCGCTCCTTGACCGTCACCATCATGATATTCGACACCCCGATGGCGCCTGCCAGCAAAGTGCCCAAACCCACCATCCAAATCAAGATACGGATACCGATCATCAGGTTGTCGATCATCGAAAACATCGCCTCCGCATTGAGCATGCCCACGGCTTGCCTGTCATCGGGAGCAATGTAATGCGCCGCCTTAATCACATCTTTTATCTTCTCTTCGATGGCAGAGATCTTCACCCCGGGTTTGACCGTAAGGCAAACCAGCTGAATGCGGTTGCCCAAGTTGTAGGCCTGTTGCATGGTGGTGTAGGGGATGATGATAGACTCGGAGGCCTGTCCCTGAATGCTGATATTCCCTTCGGTGTCGTTCACCCCTATCACCCGATAGTAGGTGCCGTCGATGCTCACCGTTTGTCCGCACGGGTCTTCTCCGGCGCGGAAGAGGCTCTCATAGACCCGCTGCCCGATCACACAGACCTTGCGCGATTCGCGGACATCCACCTCGTTGAGGAAGCGTCCGTAGGTAATCTCGGGCGTTTCGATGTGCCCGTATTCGGCGTAGAGTCCTTTGACGTTGGCTTCGTAGCTCTTGTCACCATGGATGGCGTTGCGTCCCCAGTAGGAGATGGAGGGGGTGATGATGTCTATCTCATTGATCAGTTCGCGCACGCGCTCGATGTCTTGTAGCTCCAGGTCCCAGCGGCGTCCTTTGACGAATCCTTTGTAGGCCACGCTGGTGCGTTCGGCATAGATGAAGGCCGAATTGGTGGCGAAGCCCTCGAACTGTTGCGTCATGCTCTCCTGCAATCCTTTGCCCCCGCCCACCAGCGCCACCAGCATGAAGATGCCCCAGAACACCCCGAAGGCGGTGAGCAAGCTGCGCGTTTTGTTGCGGGTGATGGTCAGGAGAATCTCCCGGCTGCTGTCTAAATCTATTTTCATGGCTTAATCGGCTCTGAGTGCTTCAATGGGACTTACCTTCACCGCCTTGCGTGCCGGGAAGAATCCGGCGAGCGTGCCGGCCACCACCAGCGTGAGGGTGGCTTGGACGGCGACACCCAGGTCGACCGTAGGATTGCTGAACACCGTCTCCTTGAACTCACCGGCATCCATCACCTGACTACCGGCCACCAGGTTCATCCATTCGGTCACGCCGATGCCGGCCACCATGCCGATGTATCCGAAGAGCGTGGTGATAAAGATGCTCTCCACAATAATCAACCAAAGAATGGAGCGCGGCTTGGCGCCGAGCGCCTTGCGGATGCCAAACTCGTGGGTACGTTCGCGCACGGTGATGAGCATGATGTTCGACACGCCCACGATGCCGCTCAGCAGCGTAAAGATGCCGATCACCCAGATGGCAATGTGGATGGCGTTCTTAGCCGTCTGTGTTTCCAAGTACTGGCGCAAGCGGTTCCAGGTCCAGATGGCGCTGTAGTCTTTAGGGTCGAAGCGGTGGTTGGCGGCAATCACCTTGCGGTAGTCGGCCTCGAAGGCTAAGTTGGCCTCCTGGGTGGGCAGGTCTTTAATCGTAAAGAGGATGCGGTGCAGCTCCTCGCCCTTGAGGTAGATGGTCTGCAGCGTCGTAAAGGGGATGAGCGAGTAGCCGCTATCCTGGTCGTTCTGGTCGGCAAAGACCCCTACCACCCGGTACATCACGTTGCCAATCTTCACATACTGCCCGACGGGCGAGGCCGTAGGTTTTTTGCCAAAGAGCACCTCGGCGCCCTTCTGGTGCAGCACAATCACCTTGCGCCGCTCCTGGAGGTCTTGGTCGTTGATCATGCGTCCCTCCACCGGTTTGGCCACCTCAATCTGGGTGTAGTCGGGGTAGACGCCGTAGAGCGTGTTGGTGATGTATTCGCCCCCGTAGCTGATGGTCACGCCCGTCTGTCGCACCGTGGCGCTGGCCTTGAGCACATGATCGGGGAAGGCGGTGGCCGTGGCCCTGACGTCTTTGTTCTGCATACGGATGCGGCGTCCCTCTTTCAGCCCGTCGTAGGGGAGCGAAGTCCACCCGGGCGAAACGCGGATGGAGTTGAGCGCACGCGAAGAGCTGGACTCTTCAAAGGCGTGTATCAAGCCGTTGCCCGCGCCCAGCAAGACAATCAGCATGAAGATGCCCCAGGCCACGGCAAAGCCGGTGAGCAGCGTGCGCAGCTTGTTGCGTCGGATGGTGCCGAATATTTCTTGGAAAAGATCAATCATGAGTAGAGGATATCTATATAAATAAGGTGGGGGGAGCTATTTCATCAAGCCGTCCGCCCCGAAGGGCGAAGCGTGGTGGTCGAAGTTCTCCTCGATACTGCCGATGATGCCGTCTTTGATATGGATGATCTTGTTGGTTTGATTGGCTACGCCGCTTTCGTGCGTCACCACCACTAAGGTGATGCCCGCTTCGCGGTTGAGTTCCTTGAGGATGTTCATTACCTCCACCGAGGTGGTGCTGTCCAAGGCACCGGTGGGTTCGTCGGCCAGGATGATTTGCGGGTGGGTGATCAAGGCGCGGGCAATAGCCACCCGTTGCTTCTGGCCGCCCGAGAGTTCGTTGGGCATGTGGTGCGCCCACTCTTTGATGCCCAGCCTCTCGAGGTATTCCAGCGCCAAGGCATTGCGGCGACGGCGGGCGATACCCTGATAGAAGAGCGGTAGTGCCACGTTCTCCACCGCGTTCTTGAAGCCAATCAAGTTGAACGATTGGAAGATAAAGCCGATCATCCGGTTGCGATACTCGGCAGCCCGGGTCTCGCTCAAGTTCTTGATCAGCGTGCCCCCCAGAAAGTAGTCGCCCGTGTCGTAGGTATCCAGGATGCCCAAGATATTTAAGAGTGTCGACTTGCCCGACCCCGAGGCGCCCATGATGGAAACGAACTCTCCTTGCGCTATCTCCAGGTTGATGCCTTTCAATACATGCAGGGGCTGACCGTTGTTGTAGGTCTTGTTAATTCCTTTAAGTGTAATCATTGAACGTGGATTTTGCCCTATTAGACGCAGCGGAACGACCAAAAGTTGCAACGGTTTGAAACTTTTCTTTAATTTTGTTCGCGCTTAGCCCCCCAATCGATCACAATCCTTTAAAAAAAAGAGCTATATGAACTCAACCTTGGAAAAACCCTACGCAGTAGGTATTGACATCGGCGGCACCAACACCGTCATCGGAATCGTGGACACCCGCGGCAACATCGTGGCCGTCGACGCCATTAAAACCGGCGCCTACCAGGCCGTCGAAGCCTATGCCCAGGCCGTGTGCGAACATCTCTCCGCCCTGGTTGCCTCCCACGGCGGCAAAGAGAAGATCAAAGGCATCGGCATCGGTGCCCCCAACGGCAACTACTACACCGGCACCATCGAATTTGCCCCCAACCTCCCGTGGAAAGGTGTCATCCCCTTAGCCGGCATGTTTGAAGAACGGCTGGGCATCCCCACGGCGCTGACCAACGACGCCAACGCCGCTGCCGTGGGTGAGATGACCTACGGAGCCGCCCGCGGCATGAAAGACTTCATCATGATTACGCTGGGCACCGGTGTAGGCAGCGGCATCGTGGTCAACGGACAGGTGGTCTACGGACACGACGGCTTTGCCGGCGAACTCGGACACGTCATCATCCGCCGCGAGCACGGTCGGGTTTGCGGCTGCGGTCGTCACGGCTGCCTCGAAACCTACTGCTCGGCCACCGGCGTGGCGCGCACGGCACGCGAGATGCTCACGGCCGGCACGCAGCCCAGTCTGCTACGCAACATTCCCGCCGAAGAGATCACCTCGAAAGATGTGTTTGAGGCCGCGACCAAAGGCGACGCTATTGCGCGTGAGATTTTCACCTTCACCGGCACCGTGCTGGGCGAAGCGCTGGCCGATGCCATCGCCTTTTCTTCCCCCGAGGCCATCGTGCTCTTCGGCGGACTGGCCAAGGCGGGCGATTTCCTCTTCCAGCCCGTACAACGGGCTATCGACGAAAACGTGCTCTCTATCTACCGGGGAAAAACCAAGCTGTTGCTCTCGGAGTTGAAGGATTCGGACGTGGCCGTACTGGGCGCCAGCGCCCTGGGTTGGGAATTGAAGGGGTAACCCGGGGCTGCGCCTGACGGGACCCTGCGGGAATGTGTCAAAACGTTATAGTTTCCGCCAGCAAGGGTGGAAACCCCGCAAGGGGTTTAATCCTGCGTAACCGTGGGTGAAACCCACGGTAGTACATCACTCTCCCTCTCTACAACCCCGAAGGGGTTGAACAGCACGTAGATACCGCAAAAAATATGGTTGAACCCACTTCGGGGTTCATTATCTAACGCCTACTATACCGCCGGTATTCTATGTTTCCGACCAACCTTTTTCTCAATTATTTTATGCGCTATGCACAATATCTTTTTGTTGAGTACATATATTCTTCCTGATATAACTGCTTATACTTTACT
>JAISHB010000103.1 GCA_031262785.1 Prevotellaceae bacterium | reverse complement strand
TGACTTGTGCGGGCGAGGAAATGTCGAACTTCTGCTTCACTTCTGCTATGCCCATGGTTTCGAAGCCGCCGGTATGTTTGGGACGATAGATGAAGATGTGGTCGGTCACGAGTTGGCCGTAATCTTTGTCGGGTGTCATCATGTAGGTGGGGATGCCTTGCCCTCCGGCTTCGACGGCGAGTGTGCCAATGACATCGTCGGCTTCGTAACCGGGCACTTCAAGGATGGGAATGCGGTAGGCGCGGATAATCTCTTTGATGATGGGCACGGCGCGACGGATGTCTTCGGGGGTCTCTTGGCGTTGTGCTTTGTATTGTTCAAAGGCTTCGTGGCGAAAGGTGGGGCCTGCAGGGTCGAAGGCCACTCCGATGTGGGTGGGGTTTTCTTTCTTGAGTATCTCTTCGAGGGTGTTGACAAAGCCGAAGATGGCCGAGGTGTTTTCTCCTTTGGAGTTGATGCGCGGCGAGCGGATGAGGGCGTAATAGGCGCGGTATATCAATGCGTAGGCATCGAGTAGGAAGAGTTTTTGGGGGGTGGGAGATGTTTCCATTCTTCTTTTGTATGATTATTCTTTGTTTTTGGTGTCTATCCAGATGGTTACCGGCCCGTCGTTGAGCAATTCTACCTTCATGTCTGCACCGAATTCACCGGTACCTACGGGTTTGCCCAGCGCGGTGGCTATGGTGCGGCAGAAGGCTTCGTAGAGCGGAATGGCGATGTCTGGTTTGGCCGCACGGATGTACGAGGGGCGGTTGCCTTTCTTCGTGGAGGCATGCAGGGTGAACTGGCTGACAATGAGTATCTCTCCGTCAATGTCCACTACGGAACGGTTCATCACTCCGTCGGCATCGTCGAAGATGCGCAGGTTGACCAGCTTCTTGCAAAGCCAGTCGATATCTTCCTGCGTGTCGCTCTCTTCGATACCTACAAAGATGAGCAGTCCGCAGGCGATGGAGGATTTGCACATTCCGTTGATGGTGACGGAAGCATGTCGGGTGCGTTGAACGAGGGTGCGCATGGGGGTATATGAGTTAATTGAAATGCTCTTTGATGAGTTTTGCTTTGGATGCTCCCACCACCTTGATCAGTGCTTCCGCATCAGCCTCTTTGATACGCTTGACACTCTTAAATTCCTTTAGGAGAGCCTCTTTACTCTTCTCACCGATGCCTTTTATCTCGTCGAGTTCCGAGGCTGTCTGGCGTTTGCTACGCTTGTGGCGGTGAAAGGTGATGGCAAAGCGGTGTACTTCGTCTTGCAGTTGGGTCAGCAGGCGGAAGAGCGGGCTGTGCTGCTTTAATCCGATGGTTTGGGGAGGGAATCCGTAGAGCAATTCGTGGGTACGGTGGTGATGGTCCTTGGCCAGACCGGCTATGGGGATACTGAGCTTTAGCTCGTCGAGTACCTCTTTTACCGCACTCATCTGCCCTTTGCCGCCATCGGTAATGATGAGGTCGGGCAGGGGAGTCTCTTCGTTGATGGCACGGCTGTAGCGGCGGTGCACCACCTCTTGCATGGAAGCGTAGTCGTCGGGGCCTGTAACGGTCTTGATGTTGTATTTACGATAGTCGGCCTTACTGGGTTTACCTTTTATGAATACAATGCAGGCGGCTACAGGGTCGCTGCCTTGTATGTTTGAGTTGTCGAAGCATTCAATCCGCATGGGCAGACGCTCGAGGTGCAGTGCGTCTTGTATCTCTTTGAGCAGGCGGGTGGCACGTTGCTCGGGATTGAGCTTATCACTCTGTTTGAGGCGGTCAATCTTGTATTGTTTCACGTTCATGAGCGAGAGCTCGAGTAGCTTCTTGCGATCGCCGCGCGTGGGGATGGTGAAGGTGACGCCGGTGAGCTCTATCTCTAAGGGGAAGGGAATGATGATCTCGGACGAGTTACTTTTGTAGCGTTCGCGCATCTCCACGATGCCCAGAATCAGCAATTCTTGAGCTGTTTCGTTGAGTTGTTTCTTGTATTCAAAGGTGAAGGCTTGGTTGATGGAACCGTTGGTAATGTGCAGGTAGTTGATAAAGGCGGCGCTCTGGTCACGGTCTTCTTCGATGGAGAAGACGTCGATGTTGTGGAGTACGTTGCTGACTATTTCCGATTTGGCACGGTAGTTTTCTAATAGAAGGTAGCGTCGCTTCACCGTTTCAGCCTCTTCAAAGCGCATCTGCTCCGATAACTCCTGCATGCGGAGGTATAGTTGTCGTTGAATGGCGTGCGTATTTCCCTTGAGAATCTCCTTCACTTCGGTTATGTTTTGGAGGTATTCCTCTTCCGACTGTTTGCCTACGCAGGGGGCGGCGCAGTTCTTAATGTGGTATTCGAGGCATACTTTGAATTTGTCGGCGGCAATATTTTCGGGGGTGAGGTGGTGGTGACAGGTGCGTATGGGGTAGAGGTGTTTGATCAGGTCGAGTACGGCATACATGGAGGGGAGGTGACTATAGGGTCCGTAGTAGGACGAACCGTTTCGGATGATTCGGCGCGTTTTAAACACCCGTGGAAACGGTTCGTTCTGCACACAGATAGAAGGGTAGGTCTTATCGTCTTTTAGGAGGACGTTGTAACGAGGCCTATGTTTCTTGATGAGATTATTCTCCAGCAGCAAGGCATCTTCCTCACTCTTGACCACGATGTAGCGAATATCGGCTATCTTACTTACGAGCACACGTGTCTTACCTGTCTGCTCTTTGCTGAAGTAGGAGGATACGCGCCGCTTGAGGTTCTTGGCTTTCCCTACGTAGATGATGGTGCCTTCGGCATTGAGGTATTGGTAGATGCCGGGCAAGTCGGGCAAGTTGTCGACGATCAGCTTCAGAGGGGTCATAGCGTCAGTACCGATGCTATCTCTACCTCCTTAAAGGCTTGCCTGCCCTGCAACGCTTCCAGTTCGATGATGAAATTAACAAAGAGCTTCTGCGGATTCATCTGTTGGACCAATTTGCAGGCAGCCAGCATGGTGCCGCCCGTAGCCAGCAGGTCGTCGTGTAGGAGCACTACGTCGTTGGAGGATAGGGCATCCTGGTGCATCTGAATAGTGTCGGTGCCGTACTCTTTGGTATAGCTCTCTTCAATGGTTTGTGCCGGTAGCTTGCCGGGCTTACGGATGGGTACGAAGCCTGCGCCCAGGCGGGTAGCCAAGATAGGTCCCATGATGAACCCACGTGACTCAATGCCGACCACCTTAGTGATACCTTTGTCCTTATACATTGCGTACAGGGTGTCGGAGAGTTCTTGGAGTACGGCGGCGTCTTTAAACATGGTGGTGACATCGTAGAATAGGATGCCCGGAATGGGAAAATCGGGAATCTCCCGAATGCTGTTACGGAGGGTTACTTTGCTCATAATTCGTTTATTTAAAGTGGTATATACGGGTATTGTTTCACGTGGAACAGGGGGCTATCTCCCGCATAGCAGGAGCAGCACGTTTATATCGCTGGGGGAGACGCCGGGTATACGGCTCGCCTGCGCAATGGTTACCGGGTCTATCTTAGTAAGCTTCTGACGCGCCTCGGTGGATAGTGATTGGATGGAGGCATACTCAAACTTTCCCTTAATCTTGATGCTTTCCAACCGTGCCAACTTCTGGGCAATGATGCGTTCACGCCCAATGTAGCCCTCGTACTTGATGAGTATCTCGGCCGCCTCGATTATCTCTTCTTTGCGCTCGGTCAGTTGCTCCAGCTCGCTTCGGAGCGAGGGGAGGTGTGCCGCCATGCCGAGGAGGGTGACTTGCGGACGGTTGAGGAGGTCGATGAGTTTGCAACCGTGGCGCAGGGGGGTGGTACCTAACTGCTCCAAGGTGCTATTGATGAGTGCCGGCTTGATGGAGTAGTTGCGGGCAAAGGTGACGATGCGGTCGATGGCTTCACGCTTTTTGGCCAGTAAGCGGTGCCGTTCGGGGGTAGCCAAGCCTATGTTCCACGCCTTCTCGGTAAGGCGCATGTCGGCGTCGTCCATACGAAGGAGGATGCGATACTCTGCACGGGAGGTGAACATCCGATAGGGTTCGTCTACCCCTTTGGTTACTAAGTCGTCGATGAGCACTCCGATGTAGGCCTCGTCGCGTGCCAGGGTGAAGGGCTGTCCGCCGTGAGTGTTGAGGTGCGCGTTAATACCGGCGATGAGGCCTTGTCCGGCAGCCTCCTCATAGCCGGTGGTACCGTTGACCTGTCCGGCCAGGAAGAGGTTACGCACCAGCTTACTCTCTAAGGTATGCTTGAGTTGTACAGGGTTGAAGTAGTCATATTCAATGGCGTAGCCCGGTCGGTAGAGGACCAGGTCACGGAAGGCGGGTATCTGCCGGAGAGCCTCTAACTGGACGGCGAGCGGTAGGGAAGAGGAGAAGCCGTTGAGGTATAGTTCGCAGCTGTGCTCCCCCTCGGGTTCGAGGAAGAGTTGGTGCTGTGTCTTGTCGGGGAAGGTAACTATCTTGGTCTCGATACTGGGGCAGTAGCGGGGCCCGATACTCTGTATCTGCCCGTTGAATAGGGGAGATTCGGGCAATCCACGCTGCAACACCTCGTGCACCTTGGGATTGGTGAAGCAAGTCCAGCAGGGTCGTTGGGTGAGGGTACGCGGGGGCGTGTCCATGAAAGAGAACTTGTGGAAGTCACACTCTCCTTCTTGCACCTCCAACTCCTCGAAGTGTACGCTGCGGGCATCGATACGTACGGGGGTTCCGGTCTTCATCCGACCCTGCTCAATCCCATGACGGGCGATGGATTCGCTTAAAAAGAACGATGCGGGCTCTGCCATCCGACCCCCTGCCAGCCTATGGCGTCCCACGTGCATCAAGCCGTTGAGGAAGGTCCCGGCCGTAACTACGATGCACTTGGCACGGAAGGTGACCCCCCACAAGGTGGTGAGTCCGCATACCGCCCCCTCTTCGACGAGGAGTTCTTTCACGGTATCTTGCCAGATGTGCAAGCAAGGGATGCGCTCGAGTGTCTCACGCCAGGCCAAGCTATATTTGATACGGTCGCACTGTGCCCTCGGACTCCACATGGCCGGCCCCTTGGAGCGGTTGAGCAAGCGGAACTGGATGGCGGTGGCATCGGTTATGAGTCCCATCTCTCCGCCCAGGGCATCGACCTCGCGCGTAATCTGCCCTTTGGCAATCCCGCCTACGGCCGGGTTGCAACTCATCTGGGCTATCTTATTCATGTCCATGGTGATGAGGCACGTCTTCGAGCCTAAGCGGGCTGCCGCAGCCGCAGCCTCGCAACCGGCATGGCCGGCACCGATCACCACTATGTCGTAACTGAAATTCATTGCGGTATCCTCTTTGCCGCAAAGGTAGTGCTTTTTATTCGCTTTTGGGAATACGACCGGCGGGGAACGCATCGGCTACGTTGCTGCCCGCCCTGTCCACCTGGTCGGGGCAAAGGTGTATACCCTGCGGGGTAAAGGTGTATACGCTGCGTAGAAAAGGTATATACCTTGGGCAGCAAAGTAGTATCCTTTGCCCCCACAAGTGTAACACTTGTAGGCTACAACTGTAACACTTGTGCCATACAAGTGTAACACTTGTGCAAGCACAGTATACTACTTATGTGGGCTAAGTAGTATCCTTTTGGCCGCCCGGTCGTATCCCTGTGGCTGCCAAGTAGCATACCCGAGGGAGCCTGGAAGGCAACCGAAGAGGCGAAAATGGCAATCCGCACTATTTTCCGGATGGAAAGTGACGGTTTACTTGCCGTTTTCCGCGTAATCTTTGTATATTTGCGTCTTGTTTCAATAATACCTTTTTTATCTATTGAACAGGCATAGCAAGTAGGAAAGAATGGATACCCAATCTATATCAAAACAGCAGATTAAGACACAAAGTCGGCAAGCCGTACAGGGCGTGGAGCAGACGCCACATTGTTCGGTATGCGGAACTCCCTGCCACCCGGGTGACAAGTTCTGTGAAGAGTGCGGAAGTGCGCTGGGTGCCGGCGCATGCGCGCAGTGCGGCGCTCCCGTCGCAGCCGGTTGGGAGATTTGTCCGCAATGTGGCTATGCACTACCGGCTGGTAGCTGCAGTTTCTGTGGTGCCACAGTAGAGGCTGCCGATGCGTTTTGCCAAGAATGCGGCAATCCCCGGGCAGGGATTCGTTGTCCCGACTGTGGCCTCCTAAACTTTCGTAGCTTTTGCAGGGGATGCAACCGTCCACTCAATGAAATGGCGCAGCAGGCATGTGCCCAGGCACGGCACGACCCGCTATTCGGGAAGATGCTTGCCTTGCAACAGGAGCTGGCACAGATGGAAGAGGCGCTCACGCTCCCTCCCGTGCAGATGAGTGCCCAAGACCAGGCGCTGGTAGCCCGGTATAAATCCTTGTTGCAGCCGGTGAATAAGCCCAAAACGGCGACCCCGCGTGTGCAGAAGGCCGCCCTTCCCAAAATACAACTCACCCTGGTGCAACCCGACCAGGTCGACCTGGAGGCTGCCTACCTCGAAAAGGTAGCCCAGATGCGCAAGCTCATGGAGCAGCTGGCACCCCCCCCCGATGCCTCGCCGCAGATGCAACGCAACTACTACTCGGCACGTAAGCTACCGGTGACGCGAAAGACGGTTACCAAGGTGCCCTCCTATTGGGTTTGCAACCTCTGCTCGGCACGCCACCGGCAACCTTCGGAGTGTGCCCAGCCCGAGTTGGGAGGCACCTGGTTCTACGAAGATATTATCACCTCTCACCAAGAGTTTGCTTACGAAGATGAATGAGTCCCCAATCCATCGCACGAAGAGTTAAAAGAAGCTTATGGCCATAGTGAATGTGAATGATAAGACGTTGCGTCCCACGGTGAAATCGGATAAGACCTTCCGCCCGTCGGCTCAGGAACAGACCATCCGTCCGTCCGAGGGTGCGGATAAGACGGTCCGCCCGTCGGCGGGCTTCGATGCCACCCTGCGCGCCAGGCAGCAACAGGAAATCGCCGCCATCACCCGCCAGTGGGAGCCTGAATATACCATGAAGGGGCACACCTACCGTGTGATTGCACCCATCTCGGACGGCACCGGCGAGGCGCAAATCCTATTGGTCAGGCATGTGGGCACCCAAACCGAATATGTGCTCAAACTCTACTACGTGGGCATCGAACCGCCACCCAACCACGAAATCTTAGAGATTATCCGGCAAACACCCCGTTCGGGACTGTTGGTCGACATATACGATCACGGTCACTGGGAGAATCCCGCAATCCACGGAGAATACCGCGACTACGAGATCATGACCTACTGCAAGGGCGGTTCGTTAGATACCATCAGCCTGCGGGGTAACGAGGAGAAGCTGCGGGAGATAGCCCTGCAGGCCGCTTCGGCTATTGATTTCTGCCACCAACATGGCTTCATTCACCGCGACATCAAGCCAGGCAACCTCTTCTATCTGGATGATGCCCGTACCCATATCGTATTGGGTGACTTCGGCATCTCGGTAGAGTGCGATGCCGACGGTGTGGCCCGTACCGATCAGGCACGCACCCGCATCTATGCCGCTCCCGAGATGTACTACACCGTCCCCGGTGAGAACCGCGTGGAGATAGATACCAAGAGCGACTACTATTCGCTGGGCATGGTGCTTCTGTGTCTTTGGATGGGCGAGAAAGAATTTAAGGAGAAGGAGTTCGAGCTGATGAAGCGCAAGCGTTCGGGTGATTTGCCCTTCCCCGACGACCTGTCCGGAGCGATGCTCAAGCTGATAAAGGCGCTCACCGTCCCCCAACCCGAGATGCGTTGCGGATTCAACGAGATCGTGCGCTGGGCGCAAGGGGAGGAGATCTTCTCCGATACCCTGGGGCAAGAGGCTGAACTCTCTTTCTCCATCATCTTTAATGCCGGCAAGAATCAGATTGCTCATTCGCCCGAAGAGCTTGCCGAGTTTATGCGCAAAGATCAGAGCCTGGCCATCAAATACCTCTATACCGGCAAGCTCACCCAATGGTTGAACGAGAATGCCCGTCCCGAATTGGCTGCCGAACTCGAAGAAATCGTAGAGAACCGCTATCCGAAGGATCAAACGGCCGGCATCTATGCCGCCTGCTATATGTTGCATGCCGATATGCCCTATTATGATATCAAGGGACGTGCCTGCACCACAGCCGAGGAGATCGCCCAAGCATTGAGTGACAACTTCCATCTCTACCAGACGGCCTTGCGCAATGCAAACGACCCCCTCTTCCTCTTCTTGAATGCCCACGACCTCAAGAGGCTGACCGACGATTCAACACCACTCTTTCACGAAGCCGGACGCCAACGCGAAGCGTTGCGTCGCTTAATCTACACCCTCCATCCCGTACGTCCCTACGAACTGGTTGACGACAAGGGCAAGACAGGTCATTGCAAGACCCCGGAAGAGATTATTCGCTTTGTGTATCAACGCGGATTGAGTGCCGAGTCGTGGAACGACCTCACCGAAGAGTCGTTTCTTATTTGGCTGACCGCTTATGACAAGGGACTAGTCGGTAAAATACGCACCCAACTGAAAGGTTGTGATGCTCCCGAGGATGCGGCCATAACCTATTGCGTGCTTTACAACCTAAGTCCGAAGGTTTCCTTCACGTTGCAGCAAGATGAGACAGCAGACGATTACTATTTTACGCATACACAAATAGCCGACTATATCAATGCCCAGCTGATGGTCTATCGCTACGGAAGCAAGGACGATACCGACTATAAATATGCCGCTTATCTATTGGGTATGCTCTCGAATTTGAAAGGCTCCCGCCTCTACTTCTATTTGAAGTCGAAAGGCGTATACGAAGAGAAGATTGAATGGATTGACTATTGCTTTGAACTGCAGTCGAAAGACAATACCCGCAAAGCAGGTCCTTACAATTGGATTATTGCCACCTTTAAGACCGTTAAGGGGTTGGGCATACAGCCCTATTACTATTTTGCGGACAGTAAGCGGAGCATTACCTCCTTGGAAGAGCTGAAAGCACTGCCCTCCAAGGAGGTTAAGCGCGAGCTGGAAGAGGGATATTTAAAGGATTGGCTAACTATTTTCTTCCAAGAAGACCCGGGCAAGAACTTCTCCAAGAAGTATTCCTACGAGCAGGAGACGGTCAACTATCTCCGGTTTATCGAACGGGCGGATGCCAAAGATGTAGACGTCTCCAACTACCACGTAGCGGCCGACTATGTGAATAGGAACCTGCGCAAGGTGCGTTTCCGCTGCACCACGCTGATAGTGATGCGTCTCTTCTTGGGAGTATTGGCGCTGGTACCGCTGTTGGGCTTTGCTGCGATGTTGTTCTACTTGGGATTGCCTTTTACCGAGAATCCACTGGGTTTTCCCTATTTGGGTGCGCCGATGAGCACCCTCAATATCGTGGAGGCAAGCGTGCTGGCCGTCATTCTTTCACTGCTGATCTTTGTTACGTCCGACAATCGCAACCTGCTGGGCAGTTTCTTCTTTGGTGTGTTGTTGGCTGCGCTGATTTATTGCGGCCTCTTCTTTTTGTTCGACCAGCTGATGCCGCATGCACATCAGGTGTTGGGGGGAGTGTTGTTGCTGCTGTCGATTTCATTGGTCAAGAGCTGTTACTTCAACCTGCCGGTGGGACGAAAGGCGCATCTTCACCTGCTAAAACCGGGCTTTGAAGAGACGCAGCTGGAACCCCTGCATTTTGCTTTTCGCGCCGACGAAGGGGCTAACTTCGTCTCCTCTATTGCCAACGAAACGGCCGAGTATGCCGACTACTTAAAGAGCAGTATCCGTCGTTTTCTCTATCGGGCGGTCTTCTCATTGATTGTGGTGGGCTTCTTGGGCTTCCTCTTTACCGACTATTTGAAGAGTAGCAACCTTGTTGCGCTGTTTGGGAGCGATGAACGGGTAGAGCAGCTTGTTGGCCGGTGGAAGGGCACCTTTGACGGCCGTGAAACCATCCTGAACATCACCGAGGCCTCCACCGGTCAAGCGGGTATCCGTGCCACCATCCATGTGCCCTATTCCACACTCACCAACGAGGCGCTCACCGGCACCTACAACGCCGTTACCGGCACGCTGCGCTTAGACGACGTGGCAGACAACAGCGTGCTCGACGGATACTACCTCTGCACCTTCGCCGGCGATGAAACAGAGGTCTTAGAAGGCGTCTACGAGAACTACACCACCAAAAAACAAGTCACTTTCAGCTTCCGCAAGCAGCCTGCGGCCGATACTACCGACGTCAAATGAATCCCCGACACCCCCATTCACGAATCAATCAGGAAGAAAATAGCAGCCATGAACTGTCCCAAGTGTAATCAACCCAATCGCGACAAAGCCCTCTATTGCAAATGGTGTGGTGCGCCCGTGATAAGCAAAGCCGACGAGCCGTTGCGCGATTTAGTGGGCATGGAAAGCGTCAAACAGCAGTTGCAGGAGTTAGTCACCACGTGTGAATCGCTGGCCTTGCGCGCCCGTCAGGGCGGAACCTCCATACGTTTGGGTATGTCCACCCTCATCACCGGCAACACCGGCACAGGAAAGAGTCAATTGGCCGCCGTGCTGCAAAAACTACTCTTCAGCATCGGTGTCGTGAGCAAACCGGTGATGTGCATAGTCGATGCCGTCGACTACGAGGAGTTTGCCAAGGAATGGGACAAGCATACCGCCGATGCCAAGGGCGGCATCCTCTGCATTGAAAACGTGCAGAAGCTCCTCCCCACCGGTGCGGCCAACGAACTGGGCAAGCTCGACAAGCTTTTCAGCTGCATGGACAAATGGAACAACGATCCCATCGTCATCCTCTCGGGATTGTCCGCCGGTTTCAAGGAGTTCTTGGTTGCCAACCCCGATGTGAGCAATCGTTTCGAGTATCGGTTCGACCTCAAGGACTTCAGCGTCGACGACCTATGCGAGATATGCGCCCGCGAGCTGAAAAACACCTACGGTCTCCGCTTGGATGCCCCGGAAGCCACGGCCAAGCTGGCGCGTATCTTCAAGTATGACCTTCGCCGCAAGGCCGACGACTTCGGTAACGGCCATCATGCCGTGAAAAAAGCCGCCGACATCTTTGCTGCTGCCATCAAACGCGATGCCAACGCCACCGTGGCCCTTGCCGACGACATACCCGGACAAGAATTTCACCAAAAGAGCTACGAACAAATCATGACCGGGCTGGACGAGTTCGTCGGCATCGACGAAATCAAGGCGACCGTCGAGAAAATCATCCAAAAGATGGAGTTTGAACGCGAACGTAAGGGCACCGCCGGGGCCAAGCGCGAAATCAAAGACCATTTCCTCTTCCTGGGCAACCCCGGCACGGGAAAAACCACCATAGCCCGCGTCTTCGCCGACATTCTCAACGCGTTGGAAGTGTTGCCCGTCGGCCAATTGGTGGAGGTCTCCCGCAAAGAATTGGTAGCCGGCTATGTCGGCCAGACCGCCCTCGCCGTAGAAAAGTATGTAGACATGGCCATGGGTGGTGTCCTCTTCATTGACGAAGCGTACACGCTGAAATCGAGCGAAAACGACGCCTTTGGGCAAGAGGCCATCGACACCCTGCTCAAATTGGTCGAAGATAGACGCGGGCAGTTCGTCGCCATCGCCGCCGGCTACACCAAAGAGATGGGAGAGTTCCTCAGCGCCAACTCCGGGATGGCTTCCCGCTTCAACGAAACCGTCCATTTCCGCGATTACAACGCCGATGAACTCACCGAAATCTTCCGCCGCGCCGTCGGCAAGGAACAACTCACCCTGAGTGCCGATGCCGACGGCTTCGTGCGCAACTATTTCGCCAAGATGTTCCTCACCCGCACGCGCACCTTCGGCAATGCACGCGAGGTACGCAATGTCCTCGATGGCGCCGTGAAAAATCAAGGCGTGCGCTTGCTCGCCCTCAAGGGCGGGGGCGCCTATCGCCCCGAGATGGCCACCGTCCTGACCCGCGCCGACATCGAAGGCGAAGAGCATACCGAAAAAAGCCTCGACGAGGTGCTGGCCGAACTGGATGAATTTGTCGGCATGGAGGGCGTGAAGGCCGAAATACGCGCATTAGCCAACAAAATCGCCATGGACAAAGAGATGATGGACTTGGGTATCGCCGACGCCGAAGTCACCCCCGTTCACATCGTCTTGACCGGCAACCCCGGCACCGGCAAGACCACCCTTGCCAAGAAGCTGGGCGAAGTTTTCAAGGCCATCGGCCTGCTTCCCACCGATAAAGTGGTGGAAAAAGAGCGCAAGAACCTCGTAAGCAGCTATCAAAACGAAACCGCCAAGCTGATGGACAAAGCCTGCGACGAGGCCATGGGCGGCATCCTCTTCATCGACGAAGCCTACACGTTGGTGCCCGTAGGCACGGGCGCCGGCGGCGGCACACAAGGGCAGGCCGGCGTGGAAGCGGTGGAATCGCTCATGACCCGCATGGTGAGCGACGCCGGAAAGTTCGTCGTCATCTGTGCCGGATACCGTGCCGACATGGACGAGTTCATCAACAACGCCAACCCCGGCTTTCGCAGACGATTCACCACCTTTTTGCACATCGATGACTACACAGCCGACCAGCTCATCGCCATTTTCCGCTCTTTGGCACGCAAGAAAGAGAACACCCTGGCCGCCGCCGCCGAAGAACGACTCGTGCGGTTGGTCGACGAGCTGGTCAGCGCCAAAGATGAACGCTTCGGCAACGCCGGCGAGATGGTCAAGCTCTTTGAACAAACCAAGAGTAGGCGTGCCACGCGCTTGGCGGCGCTTCGCAGCGGCGGTATAACCGTGAGCCGTCAGATGTACCTGACCATAGAAGCCGAGGACATCCCCTACGACCCGCCCAAGATGGTGGATGAAGCCGTGTGCATGGCCGAACTGGGCGAACTCATCGGTCTGGAAGCCGTCAAGAGGGAAGTCAAGGAGATTGCCGACTATATTAAGGTGGAGCGTGCCAAAGCCGAGGCCACGGGCAAGAAATTTAGCGGCGTAGCCGACCACTACCTCTTCGTGGGCAACCCCGGCACCGGCAAGACCACCGTAGCCCGCATCATGAGCAACATCTTCTACGCCTTGGGTGTGCTCCCCAGTAACCGGTTGGTGGAAGTTACACGCAAAGACTTGGTCGAAGGCTACGTCGGCCAGACCGCTCCCAAGACAGCCCGCGTGGTCAAGCGCGCCGTGGGCGGCGTACTCTTTATAGACGAGGCCTACGCGCTTATGGGCGACGGTTTTGGAGCCGAGGCCACGGCCACCCTGCTGCCCATGTTGCTCGACTACAAGGGAAAGATGGTCTGCATCGCCGCCGGCTACCCCACTGAAATCAAGCAATGGATCGACAGCAACTCCGGCCTCGAATCCCGCTTCACGCGGGTGATCCATTTCGAAGATTACCAGCCCGATGAGCTGGCACAAATCTTCCGCGCCAAGGCCGCCAAGGAGATGCTGGTCTTGACCCCCGAAGCCGACGGGGTGATGCGCGTCTATTTCACCGACTTATACAACCGCCGCGGCGCCAACTTCGCCAATGCACGCGAGGTAAACAACTATTTCGACCGTGTGATGAAAAACCAATCCTCGCGCCTGCGTGCCGAGATGGAGCGCCCCGATTTCGACGCCTCGCGCTACGACACCCTGCTGGCCGAAGACATGATTTAACCCGTAAAGACCCCCGTCATGGAATTTTTTATCTGCCCCCACTGCAAAGCCGAGATTGACAACGACAGTTTCTACTGCGATCAATGCGGTAAACCGCTCCTCCTCTGCCCCGACTGCCGCACTCCCGGCAAGGGGAAGCGCTGCACGCGCTGCGGCAAGGAACTTCAAGCGGCTCAAAGCCTGGCCGCGGCCGCTCCCGCCGCCGCTCCCGCCGTCAAAGAGGGCACCGTGGGCAAGGAGATCCACCCCGAACGCACCATCCGCCCCCAAACGCCGCCGGGGAAGCTTCCCACCAAGTTGGTATCGGCCGACCCGCCCCTGAAGCTCGGTCTGGAAGACGGAGTAGTCATTGGCCGCCGCTCGGGCGGCTTCGCTGAAGTCTTGGTAAGCCAAAGCTACCTCTCGGGCAAGCATGCCCGACTGCAGAAAAACGGTGCCGGCACGTGGGAGGTGGTCGATCTTGGCTCGACCAACGGCACCTTCCTGAACGGCGAGGCACTCACTCCGCAACATCCCGCCGCTTTTCAGGTGGGCGACGTCATTCGCTTTGCCAATCTCGAATTTAGCGTGCAATAGGCGATGGAAACCCCCTTAAAAATCCTTGGCGAGGGCGTGTGCGACGTAGGTTGCGTGCGCAGTAACAACGAAGACATGCTTTTGCTGGGCACTCACTTTGTGCGTGACGGCGCCGTCAGCGAGGAGATCGTGCTCACCCCCGCGAGTCGGCTGGCCGCGCTGGTGGCCGACGGCATTGGCGGCAACGAAGGCGGGGAAATCGCCAGCGAGCTGGCGCTCTACGCCTTTGGGCACTTTGTCGGCGAGCTTCCCGCCGGACTGTCGGACGAGGAGCTTTTTGCCCACATCCGCACGTGGGCCAGTCAAACCCATCACTGCTTCCTCACCGATGGAAGCGAGGAACTACGCGGCCAGATGGGCACCACCTTGGTGGGATTGCTCTTCTATGAAGGCGCGGTCTGCTGGCTCAACATCGGCGACAGCCGGCTCTACCGCTATCGGGGCGGCATCCTCAAGCAGCTGACCACCGATCACTCCATGCGTGCCCTCACCGGCTGCACCGACACCCCTTCCAACCTCATCTACAACTCGCTGGGCGCCGGCGACAAGGTTTTTGTCGACCTGCAGCCGCTCACCGGCCAGCTTTTCGAGGGAGATAGCTTCTTGATTTGCTCCGACGGGCTGAGCGACCTGCTCACCGACGAGGAGTTGGCCTCCCTCTTGGCCGCCGGGGGCGATGCCTCCCTCTTGGTCGAGGCCGCCAAGCGCGCCGGCGGGCGTGACAACGTCACGGCGTTGCTGCTGCGGGTGCAGTCGGCGTAACTGAAGAGGTGTCCCTCTCCGGCCCCACAAAAAAACAGCCTTGTCTAACGAAAGACAAGGCTGTTTTTGCGAGCGGACGGCGAGCCACTACCCTTGGGGTGGCTCCTCTTCGCCGTCGTTACCGCCGCCTCCGGTGTTGGCATCGCCGCCGCCGTCGATGGCCACGCCCGATTTGTGCAGTACTTGCTGCTTGAGGCGGTTGAGTTCGACATTCATGTAGTTGATAAAGGCCGAAAGCGGGTCGGCTTTGCCCAGTGTGACTTGTGCGTTGAGGGCGTTGCGCAGGTTCATGAAACACTGGTCGGTGGCCAAGCGCATTTTCTGCGTGGCGCCGGTGGTTAGCTTGCTCTTGTCCTTGGAACGCTCGGTCATGAGCTGATTGAAGGCATCATTGTGGGTGCGGAGCGTTTTGACAGCCTCGGTCAAGCCTAATATGGAGACCTCGCTGGCGTATAGACGCTCCATGTCATTGAGAAGATTGATCATCAGGCCGGTTTCACGGTCATACTGGTCAGAGATTTTAATACGATAGTTGCTGATGGGCAACTGCAGCGTTTGGGCTGCCTGCTGTTCCCGTTGGGAAGGATTTTTCAAGTTGGCTTTCACCGTCTCCTTAATAAAGAGATAATCTTGGTCGCGTTGGGCGTCGGCCTGCTTGATGCGCTCGGTTAGCGGGTCTTTCTGCGGCGTCTTGAGCACGATTTCCTCGGCTTGCACGGCTGCATCCAGCTCGGAGACGAGCGTGGCGACCAGCTTCATGACCTCTTTGTCGCTCTTGGCGTTATCAACCGTGTTCTTCATCAGTTGATAATGCGTGGGATTGTCCAAAGCGCGCATGGGGATGCTTTGCATCTGATTGCTTTTTGTCATACTGTTACTTGTTAATGTTTTGGTTAGGTAGCAGAATAGCCATTCATCGGTTCTCCTTTACTTAACGGCGGCGAAATTACAGCGAAAAGGGTTCACATTAGTCTTATGAACCGTTGTTTTTAGGAAAAAGTAAGATTCATAAGGCTTATGAAACGTTCCCGCCGGCGAAAACAACGATTCTTAAGGCTTATAAAAGGTTGTTTTCGGGGAAAGCAGGGGTTCACAAGGCTTGTGAATCGTTGTTTTTGGGGATGGCGGGGGATTATACGCCTTGAGAGGCGCCGCCCCCCTACATGGCAAACGCATTAAAGCCGCCATCGACGATGGCCACGGTGCCGGTGACGAAACTCGAGGCGTCACTGATGAGGTATTGGATGGTGCCGCAGAGTTCCTCAGCTCTACCCATCCGCCCGAAGGGCGTTTGACGAATTACATCGGTTCCGCGCGCCGTATAGCTGCCGTCGGGCTGGGTTAGCAGCGTGCGATTCTGTTCCGTCAGGAAAAAGCCCGGCGCTATGGCGTTGATGCGGATGCCCTCGCCGAATTTCTTGGCCACTTCGGTCGCCATAAAGGCGGTAAAGTTGGAAATGCCCGCTTTGGCAGCCGCGTAACCGGCCACCCGCGTCAAGGGGCGGAAAGCTGCCATCGAAGAAAAGTTGACCACGGCGCCTTTGCCCTGTTTGACCATGGGTTGAAGGAAGACCTGCGTGGGGAGCACGGTACCTGTGAGGTTGAGTTGGAGCACGCGCTGAAATTCCTCGATCTTCAAGTCGAAAAAGGTGCCCGTGGGGGCGATGGTGGCTCCGGGCATGTTGCCGCCGGCGGCGTTGAGCAGCGCGTCGACGCGACCATAGGCACGTAATACCTCGGCGAGGTTCTCTTCGAGGCGGCTGCGGTCTAACACATCGGTGGCCAGGAACAAGGCTTCGCCACCCTGCGCTTGAATGTCGCGCACTTGCGCCTCGCCTTGCCCGCTGTTGCGTCCTAAAATCACCACGCGGGCGCCTTCTTCGGCCAAATGGGCTGCAATGGCGCGCCCGAGCACGCCGGTGCCGCCGGTGATGACTACCACGCGGTGGCGGATGTTGAATAGATCTTTCATCTGGATGTTATCTTTTTAAATGGAAGGAATTGCGGGGGAGGGCGCGACCACAGAACGCTGCAACACCAGCACACTCTCCGGCCCCATGTTGAACAACAGGTCGACGATGCTCAGGTTCGCCAAGAACCCGTTTTGTGCTTCGAACACCTGATAGTAGGGAGCGGCACTAAAGGCTGTATCGGCGCCGGCGGGCTGCTTGGGCTGGATGAGTGTGCGGTAATCATCCTCGTCTTCGTGGGCAGCGGCGTGATACGAGGCGGTACGTTCCATGACCGGCTCCAAATCCAAGAGACCACACAGCGTGCGGCACAGCCCCTCGTTGAAATCGACCAAGAACTCGATGTGCTGCTCGTAGAACGGGCGGAGGTCATCGGCATAATAGACGAAGAAAGGGCTGTGGTTGTAGGCGGCGACCAAGGCATTCCAGTGCAGAGAGCGCCAGCGGCCGTGGTCGGAGATGCGTATGTCGCGCACGAGGCTCTTTTCGCCGGCGGGCTTGACAATCGGCACGGTTAAATCGAGCCTGCCCGCGGCGGCGGCGATGGTGCAGCGGTTGCGATAGGTCTGCTTGACGTAGTGGTCGAATTGCTCGATGCGTGCCCGCCCGTAGGCCAGCAGTTTGGCGTAGTACGAGACGGGGGCAAGGTAGGCCGAGGCAAGGAGGGCGATTCGTTCCATGTAAGAGGCGTTGGAGGGATGCAGGGCGACCTATTTCACGCCGGTAAAAAGGCGGCCCCAGCGGATTTTACCGCTCAGCCAGCCACGATCTTTGTCCAATGAGAGCCAGACAAACAAAGGCTTGCCTACTACATGATCCTCGGGGACGAATCCCCAGAAACGCGAGTCGGCGGAATTGTGGCGGTTGTCGCCCATCATCCAATAATAGTCCATGGAACAGGTGTAGCGGTCGGTGGCTTGGCCGTTGATGAAGATGGTACCGTCGCCGGCCACGCGAAGGGTGTTCTTCTCGTAGGCTACGATGCAGCGCTCATACACGGGAAGGTTCTCCAAGGTGAGGGAAACGGTGGCTCCCTTGCGGGGAATCCAGATGGGGCCGTAGTTGTCGACCGTCCAGTTGGTGTAGAGGTTTTTAGGGTACATATCGTGCGTGACGGGCATCGAGACGGGGACGGCCGAGACGATGGCATCCTTGCGCGCCAGCAGGGTGGCCAATGCTTTGGCGGTAAGCGGGAGGAGAAACTCGGTGCTGCCGGGCGTATAGCGTTGGGTATCTTCGCGGCTCAGGCCGAGGGTGTCGTACAAGAACTCATCGGAGAGCACCTGTCCGGCTTTGACCTGCACCTCGTAGAGAAATTGCACGCCCTCGGGATTTTGTTGCGCCACCCCGTTGCGATAAATGGTGCGGTCGATGATTTGCAGCGTATCTCCGGGCATACCTACGCAGCGCTTGACGTAGTTTTCGCGTCTATCGACCGGACGATACACCACACGGCCGTAAACTTCGGGATGCGAGCGCAGGATTTTGCTCCCCTCGGCGTAGTAGATGTCATATACCATGCGTTGTTGCAAGCGGCTGAGGCTGTCCATGTTGATGGCGCGTCGGGCAAAGAGCGCCTGGCCGGCGCGATAGATCTGCGCGTAGATATCTTCGGCCTGGTTGGCCAGGGCAACGGTATCTCCGGCCGGGAAATTGAAAACCACGATGTCGCCCGGCTGCACCTGACCGAGGCCGGGCACCCTGCGGTATTTCCACTGCGGCCACTCGATGTATGACTTGGTATTCAGGACGGGCAGCGTATGTTGCGCCAGTGGCATCGACAACGGCGTGTTGGGGATGCGTGGCCCGTAGCTAAGTTTGCTCACGCACAGGTAATCGCCCACCAATAAGCTCTTTTCAAGCGAAGACGAGGGGATTTGGTAGTTTTGAAAGAAGAAAGCAAAGACGAAATAGGCCGCCACCAACGCAAATACAATGGCATCGACCCAGCTCATGAGCGTGCGCACCCATTTGTGCGGCGAGGTGCGCCACCAATTCCACGGGATGCGCTTACTGATGTAGGCATCAAAGATAAACGGCAGGACAACGAGTCCCATCCAACTGCCTACCCACACCAAAAAGGCGAGGTAGAGCAGGGTGACAACGGTGCATTTAATCCATTGCGAGCGGGTGGCTTTTCTCATACGGGTACGAATTAGGGGTTTAAGAATGAAAAGAGGTCGTTCATGCCGAGAAATCCTTCGTGGTCGGCGGTGTATTCGGCGGCCAAGACGGCACCAAGGGCAAACCCGTTGCGGTTCTTGGCCTCATGGGTGAGGGTGAGGCTGTCGGCCTCGGATTCGTAGCGGATGGTGTGGATGCCGGGCACCTCTCCTTGGCGGAGACTGTGTATGACGAGTTGGTCGGGGCTGTCGCCGCTCTCTTTGACCCAGCTTTGCTTGCGGTCGAGCTGGCCGATGAGGGTTTCGGCCAAGGTGATGGCCGTACCGCTGGGGGCGTCGAGCTTGTGCACGTGATGCACTTCGGTCATCTCCACGTCGTAGAGCGGGAAGGGGTTCATCAAGCCGGCCAGATAGCGGTTGACGGCCGTGAACAGGGCTACCCCGAGGCTAAAATTGGACGACCAGAACAGGGTGTGGCCGTCCCCGGCGCAGGCAGCCTTGATTTCATCCAGATGCGGCTCTATCCAGCCGGTACTGCCCGAGACCACCTTGACGCCCGCCTGCCATGCCCGCATACAATTGCCGTAGGCGGCTGCCGGAGCGGTAAACTCAATGGCTACCCCGGCGCTGGCCAGCGCGGGTGAGGAGAATGCTTCGGGGTTATCGACATCGATGATGCAGACGATTTCATGTCCGCGACTGCGGGCAATGCGCTCGATGGCTTGTCCCATTTTCCCGTAGCCGATTAGTGCAATCTTCATATTTTTTAAAAGGGGGATGGTTGATATATTCGTTGTAGAGGGCACAAATATAGGGCTTTCTTGCTACTTTTGCCGCACGAACGATTAGATACTTTCAAACTATGCTACTACCTTCCGCCCCCGAGCTTGTCCGCACCGATTCATTTCCCCCGTGCGCTGCGGTTCTCCCCTTCCTCTCTGCTTCCACCTTCCAGACTTGGTTTGCCGACTTGCAAACCGAGCGTTTTGCCCAAAAGGCATACGCCATCCGGCAACGATTGGCACACGCCGACCAGCGGTGGGAGGATGCTTTTTTCATCACCTTGGCACGCAACTTCGGTTTCGGACGTGCCGGCGACCGGTTTGAGGCTTGGGCAGCGCGTCTACCCTTTCGCGCCATCGACAAACACCGCGACAGCCTCTTTCAAATCGAGGCTTTCTTCTTCGGCACGGCCGGTCTGCTCGAGGGACGACCCGCCGGCGCGGGCGACTACTACTACCAGCTGCGCAAAGAGTTCCACTACCTGCAGCGCAAGTTCGAGCTACGGGAGGTCACCGATGCCCCGTGGGACGCCGCGCAGCTCCGCGCGGGAGGCTACCCGCACGTGCGGCTGGCGCAGCTGGCACATCTCTATTACAAGGAGCAGGCGCTCTTTTCGCGCGCCATGGAGGCCGAGAGTCTCGAAGAGGTGAAGGCGCTCTTCGTGGTCACCACCTCGCCCTACTGGGAAACGCACACCATCTTCGGCAAACCCTCGCCCAAAATCGGGAAATCGCTGGGCGGGAACGCCTTAAACCTGCTGGTCATCAACACGGTGGTGCCCTTTCTCTACGCCTATGCGCTCTACAAGGGGAGCGAGGCGCTCTGCGAGCGGGCTACCCGCTTCTTGGAAAGCCTGCCGGCCGAGAACAACCACATCATCCGCCTGTGGCGCGCCGCCACGCCGCTACCCATCACCTCCGCCGCCCACTCGCAAGCCGTGCTTCAGCTGCAGAAGGCCTATTGCGACCCGCGTAATTGCCTTGCCTGCCGCTTCGGGACGGAATACCTCCGGCTACAAGAAGAGCATCCGGCTTAAAAACAGACTTTCCCAACGTTGGGCAAGCTTGTCTTGAGGGTCAGGTTGAACTTGCCCAGCTTGGGCAAGCTTGTCCTGAGGGTTAGGTTGGACTTGCCCAGCTTGGGCGAGCTTGTCCTAAGGGTCAGTTTGGATTTGCCCAGCTTGGGCGAGCCTGTCTTGGGGTCAGGTTGGATTTGCCCAGCTTGGGCGAGCTTGTCTTGGGGTTGATTTGGATTTGCCCAGCTTGGGCAAGCTTGTCTGAGGGTTAGTTTGGATTTGCCCAAGGCTGGGCAAGCTTGTCGCAGTGCTGTATGTGACTTGCCTCGGGCAGGGTAAGTCTGCCGCAGGGTTGTATGTGACTTGCCTCGGGCAGGGCAAGTCTGCCGCAGGGTTGTATGTGACTTGCCTCGGGCAGGGCAAGCTTGCCGCAGTGTTGTATGTGACTTGCCTCGGGCGTAAACACCCCCAAACCCCCTAAAGGGGGCTTAGTTACTACTGCTTGGATAGTGCTGTCTAAGCCCCCTTTAGGGGGTTTGGGGGTGGGAAGGCCTCTGTCTAAGCCCCCTTCAG
>JAISHB010000080.1 GCA_031262785.1 Prevotellaceae bacterium | reverse complement strand
ATAAATGCTTTCATGGTTCCTAATGAATATGATAGATGTGTTAACAATGCAAAAGTAATGAATCTCTGTATCTTGGATAAAGAAATAATCAAGAAGTTTAATAGAATCCACAAAATATCTCCTGTTGAACTTAGATTCATAAAACTGCATAAGAGGGAAAAAAGTACTATTTTTGCAACCTGTTTAACCCCAACAACATTGTCATGCCACTAAATTTACCCGATCAACTGCCGGCAATCGGCCTGCTCAAAGAAGAGAATATCTTTGTAATTGATGCCACCCGCGCCACCGGACAAGACATTCGCCCCCTGCGCATTGTGGTGCTCAACCTGATGCCGCTGAAAATTACCACTGAAACCGATTTAATCCGATTGCTCTCCAACACGCCGTTGCAGGTAGAAATCTCCTTCATGAAGATTAAAAGCCACACGCCCAAGAACACCCCCATTGAACACATGAAGGCGTTCTACACCGACTTTGCACAGATGCGGGGCGAGAAATACGACGGCATGATCGTCACCGGTGCCCCCGTGGAGCAGATGGCCTTTGAGGCGGTGAGCTATTGGGACGAAATCTGTGAAATCTTCTCTTGGGCGCGCACGCACGTCACCTCCACCCTCTACATCTGTTGGGCGGCACAAGCCGGACTTTATTACCACTACGGAGTGCCCAAATATCCGCTCGAACGCAAGATGTTCGGCATCTTCGAACACCGTTCGTTGCTGCCGCATCACCCCATCTTCCGCGGGTTCGACGACCGTTTCTTTGTGCCGCACAGCCGACACACCGAGGTACGGAAGGAAGACATCCTGCGGGTACCCGAACTCACGCTGCTTTCGGAGTCGGACGAGGCCGGGGTACACTTGGTGATGGCGCGTGCCGGACGCGAGTTCTTCGTAACCGGACACTCGGAATATGCGCCCTTGACCCTCGACGAAGAGTATCGTCGCGATGCAGCCAAGGGATTGCCCATCGAGGTGCCGCGCAACTACTATGTCGACGACGATCCGGCGCGCGGCGTGCTGGTGCGCTGGCGTGCCCATGCCAACCTGCTCTTCTCGAACTGGCTCAACTACTTCGTCTACCAAGAGACCCCCTATAACATCGAGGAGATTGCCTAACGCACATGAGGCGCGAACCCCGGAAAATAGAGCTGCTGGCCCCGGCCAAGAACCTGACATGCGGACTGGAGGCGGTGAATCATGGCGCCGATGCCGTCTATATCGGGGCGCCCAAGTTTGGGGCACGCGCTGCCGCGGGCAATTCCCTGCAAGACATCGCCACGTTGGTGCAGTATGCACACCTGTATAACGTCCGCATCTATGTCACCCTGAACACCCTGCTGCATGACAAGGAGCTGATGGAGGCCGAGCAGCTGATTTGGCAGCTCTACCAGCTGGGCGTAGATGCGTTGATTATCCAAGACATGGGCATCACGCAGCTGCACCTGCCTCCCATTCCCCTTCATGCCAGCACGCAAACCGACAACCGCACACCCGAAAAGGTACGCTTCTTGGCCGAGGCCGGCTTCAAACGGGTGGTGCTGGCGCGTGAACTCTCGATAGATGAGGTGCAAGCCATCCACCATGCGGCTCCTCGTGTGGAGTTGGAGGCCTTCGTGCACGGTGCGCTCTGCGTTAGCTTCAGCGGACAATGCTACATCAGTCAGGCTTGCTTCGGACGCAGCGCCAATCGCGGAGCCTGTGCCCAGTTTTGCCGCCTGCCCTTTACCCTAAGTGATGCCGACGGCACGTGCATGGCTCGCAACAAACACCTGTTGTCGTTGCGCGACTTGAATTTGAGCGAAGACTTGGAATCGTTACTCGATGCCGGCGTCACCTCGTTGAAGATTGAGGGACGGCTCAAAGAGGTCTCCTACATCAAAAACATCACCGCCTACTACCGCAGTCAGCTCGATGCGCTCTTTGCCCGTCGGACTGAATATGTTCAAGCCTCGTCGGGTACATGCCGCTACACCTTTACCCCGCAACTCGGTAAGAGCTTCAACCGTGGTTTCACCACCTATTTCTCGGGGGGAAGGCAAACGGAGCTGGCGTCGATGGACTCTCCCAAGTCGATGGGCGAGCAGCTGGATGTGCTGGAGTCGGTTCACGCCGACCATTTCACCGTGTCGGGCAAGAATCCGTTTCATAATGGCGACGGCATCTGCTTCTTCGAGGCACGCAGCAACCGGTTGCAAGGCTTTTTGGTCAATCGCGTGGAGGGAAACAGGGTCTATCCCCACCGGATGCCCGCACTCCCGCCCGATGCCGTGCTCTATCGCAACCTCGACCACGCTTTCGAGCAGACGCTGGCACATCCTTCCGCCGAGCGAAAAATCGGCGTAGAGGTGTGGATGGGCGAAACCTCCTTCGGATATGTGCTGACCGTCCAAGATGCCGACGGCAATCGCGTCACGCTCTCCTTTGCCGTGCCCGCAAAGCAGCCCGCCCGCACCGCGCAAACGGATCATTGGCGGCAACAGTTGGAAAAATTGGGCAATACCCCTTTTACATTGCAAGCCTTTCACACCGAATTGCACGAGCTGCCATTCATTCCCCCTTCGCTCTTCTCCCAGTGGCGACGCCTGTTGTTCGAGCGCCTGCTGCAAGTACGCCGCATCAACTACCGGAGAGAGAGTAGCCAGTGGAAAGAGACCACGCATCCCTACCCGCTGCCCCATCCATCCGGCGAACTCACCTATCTTGGCAACGTGATGAACCGCTCCGCTGCCGCATTTTATCACCGTCACGGCATCACCCGCATCGCCCCGACTTATGAGACACAGCCGCCCACCGGCGTGCCCCTGATGTTTACCCGCTATTGCCTCCGCTACGAACTGGGGGAATGTCCGGTGCATCAGCAGGCACGGCAGCAGCATCCCGTGCCCTACTACCTCACCGGCACCGACGGCAAGCGTTTCCGCTTGGAGTTCGATTGCCGGCAGTGCCAAATGCAACTCTACCCGGCATGAAAAACGTGCGCCTTGCCATAGGCATCCTCTGTTTGCTGGGCTTTTCGGCTTGCCGCTATCCGCAAAGCTTTATGCAAGCCACGCTCAACACCAATCTTGAGGTGGTGAGCGACTCCATCCTGCTCACCTACCTGCCCGTCAAGGAGAGTTTCGATACGTTGCGAAAGGGCGAACGGGTGGTGGTGGCCGAATATGCCATCCATCCGACCGACAGCATAGACAGCCTCTGGGTGAAGTTGGCACATTCGCAACAGATACAAGGGTGGATCAGCAAGCGGCAACTGATGGAGGCCTTTGTGCCCACCGACAGCATCTCGCAATTCATCTACCTGTTCAGCCACACCCACCTGCCCTACTTTGTGGTGACGATGGCGCTGTTTTGTGTGGTGTGGCTCTATCACTATCGCCGCCGTCACCCCCTGCCGATGGTCTATTTCAACGACATCGATTCGCCCTATCCCCTGCTGCTGTGTCTGCTGATGGCTACCGGTGCCACGGTGTATGAATCCATACAAATCTATGCCCCTGCCCTGTGGGAGCAATATTATTTCACGCCTACGCTCTCGCCCTTCGATGTGCCGGCAGCCCTATCGGCCTTTCTGCTCTTGTTTTGGATTTTTTTATTGGTGTTGATGGCCGCCATAGACGATATCTTCCGTCATCTGCCCCCGCTGGAGGCCATGCGCTATACCTTGGGCATGCTCTCGGCCTGCATCTTCTGCTATTTCTTCTTTGTCTTGACCACACAGGTCTATGTGGGCTATCTCTTTCTGTTGCTCTTTTTTGGAGTGTGCCTCAGGCGCATCTATCGGCAATTTGTCCGTTACAAGTATCGTTGCGGCAATTGTGGGGCGGGGTTGAGACACAAAGGGGTTTGTTGGCGTTGTGGGGCTTGGAATGAGTGAGGGCGGCTCTTTGCACCTGAAAATAACAGGTTGTTCCGTTGTCTCTATTGGGTGATTATACTACATTTGCAAATCAAAACAGAACAGTATGGAAACAATTGCAACAAAAAAGCAAACAGCTTTTCGTTTAAGTCCGGAGTTGGTTAATCGCCTCAAGGTAGCAGCCAAACGGGAACACCGCAGCCTCAACAATTTTGTGGAGAACATACTAACTGATGCCCTTTACAACGAACCCAATGAGGTGACGAAAAAAGCCATCAACGAAGCAAAGTCAGGCAAATTTGCCGGCACCATCCACACAGAAAGCATGGAGGCCTTCCTTAAATCTTGCGAAGAATGAAAATCCTGCGATACACCACTCAGTATCGAAAAGACTTCAAGCGGTATCGGAATCAACCCGATAAGCTTCAAAAATTATTAGAGGTATTTCGTCTCCTTGAGAATGAAGAGGTGCTACCAAAAGAATTAAGAGCACATAAACTGATGGGGCAATACAAAGATTGTATGGAGTGCCATATAGAAGGTGATTTCCTACTCATCTGGTTTGATAAGCATAGTGATGTAATAGAAATTATCCGTATTGGCAGCCATTCGGAGATTTTCAAATAGAAAGCATCACTCTATCCAACACCAAGGCAGCGCTAAGTCCGGCTATTGGGAAATTCTAAAAGAGTTATAGCCTTGCAGGCCGCACTGCTTCAGCAGAGAAAACCGGCTGTAAATGCCAAAATAGTGTCTACTAATTGAATATGCGGAGATAGCCTCAAAGATAATTACTCCTTTTTGCAGGGTGCGGCAAACAAACTTGTATATTTG
>JAISHB010000036.1 GCA_031262785.1 Prevotellaceae bacterium | reverse complement strand
GTTGACCACAGCATTGGCTGGCAACAAATTCAAACGCTCGACATCGGTGTGGACTTGCGCTTCCTCAATAACCAATTGGGCGTAACCTTCGACTGGTATCAACGCGACACCAAAGACATGATCATTGCCGGTGAAAGCCTGCCCGTGACACTGGGAGCCGGTGCACCCTCGGGCAACTATGGTAACTTGAGGACTACCGGTTGGGAACTTTCGCTCGACTTCCAGCACCGCTTCAAAAACGGACTGGGCGTCAACGCCATGTTTACCCTCTCGGATGCAACGACCATGATTACCAAGGGTGCCGACTGGGCAACCCCGTGGGAAAACCGTTCGTTAGGCACCACCTATTCTACCGGTCGCCGCTATGGTGATATTTACGGCTACGTTACCGACCGCCTCTTCCAGAAAGAAGACTTTGTGTATGGCGAGGACGGCAAAATCCAAACTACCAACGTCATCTACAACGGAACCATCCGCAAGACCAACGTACAGAATACCCCTTATCCGGTCTATCAAGTACACTACGAAGATGGCAACAAGTTGATCTTCTCGCCGGGCGATCCCAAGTTCGTCGACATCAACGGCGACGGTTACATCACGCCGGGATCGAACACCAATGGCGATCCGGGCGACTTGGTGGTGATTGGTAACACCACTCCCCGCTACGAATATGGTATTCGGGTAGGCGCCGACTGGAAAGGCTTCGACCTTTCGGTCTTCTGCCAAGGCATCGGCAAACG
Organism: Prevotellaceae bacterium; assembly: GCA_031262785.1. Taxonomy (GTDB): domain Bacteria; phylum Bacteroidota; class Bacteroidia; order Bacteroidales; family Bacteroidaceae; genus Bacteroides. The sequence goes on along the minus strand of JAISHB010000036.1, from coordinate 22,977 downwards.
TAAGATGTGGGGTAGCGGTCAGCTGGCCATCCCCGGCTATTCGGCCAAGGAAGGCGCTATGGCAAAACAATTTGCCGTTGACTACTGGACCGAGAATCGCACCGACGCATTCTATCCGCGTGCATGGGATTTGGGTGGTTCCAACACAGGCTTTGGTATGCAAGTGCAAAGCAAGTATTTGCTGGATATGTCCTATTTCCGCATCAAGAACATCACCCTGGGCTATTCGCTGCCCACCAATCTGCTGAAGAAAGTACAGATTAATAAGGTAAGGGTGTATGCGTCGCTGGAGAACTTCTTCACCTTCGACAATCTGCGCGGACTGCCCATCGACCCCGAAGCCATCTCCGGCTACTCCATGTTTAGCAGCAACTACAACTTGGGACGTACCGGTACTGGTACTCCGGTATTCAAATCCGCCTCTTGCGGCGTACAAATCAACTTCTAATCTACGAATAGTATGAAACAATATTTATCAACCATACTTTGCGCACTTGCGTTGCTTTTCACCGCAAGTTGCGGTGATTTCCTCGAACGCCCGTCGATGACCACCATGGAAGACGACACCTATTGGACAGGCGAAGAGAATATTCGGTTGTATGCCAACGACTTCTACACCTACTTCTTTGTGGGTTACGGCGTAGGCTACACCACCACCTTTACTCCTCATGAATTTACGTTCGACGACAACCACGTCATCAACTCTACGCAAACCAACTTCACCCGTTCGGTGCCCACTTCCAAAGGAAGCACTTCGTTCTCGGTGGCTTGGGAAAGTCAGTACACCGGTCCGTCGTGGAACTTCTCCTGCATCCGCAAGGTGAATATTATGATTGACCGCATTACGCAGCAGATGCCGGGCCTCCTCAGCACCGATGCTTATAATCACTGGCTGGGTGTAGGTCGTTTCTTCCGCGGATTGGAATATGCCCGTTTGGTGAACGTGTTCGGCGATGTGCCCTACTATGGCCACGAAGTGAGCAATACGGACAAGGACGAACTGTATAAAGACCGCACTCCGCGTAATGACGTCATGGACAGCGTATATAACGACTTCCAGTTTGCCATGAACAATGTACGCACCAGTGGCGATGCACAGACTGTTAGCCGCTACGTGGTAGCCGCCTTTGTTTCGCGCTGGGCGCTGATTGAAGGAACCTGGCAGAAGTATCGTGAAGGCAATAACACACGCGCCAATATGTTCTTTGACCTGGCCATTTCGGCTGCTCAAATTGTGATGAACAGCGGTAAGTACGACATTGTAACGCCCTTCCGCGATCTCTTCTGCACCAACAGCGCCACGGCCGAGAGCATTCTCTACCGGAAATATGATGCGGCAGTAGGTGTTACACACTGCATCGCAACCAATTACAGTTTGCCTTCCACCACCATTGGGCCGAACCTCGACCTGATCAAAGCATTCATCTGTACCGACGGACTGCCCTACCAGCAATCCACGCTGGCAAATGCTTCCGACTTCACCCTGAGCAACGTGGTGAAAACACGCGACTCACGCTTTGAAGGTTCTTTCTACACCAAACCCCACTGGATGAACAAGGCCAGCTATCTCTGCTTGGTTAAGTTCTGCCCCCGCGACCAGATTGACAAGGTTGCAGCCGGTGGCAGCACCGACCCCGCCTTCCAAGGCTCGGCCAACGTAACAGGCTATCCGGTGATTCGCTACGCCGAAGTGTTGCTCAACTACATGGAGGCCAAAGCCGAAAAGGGTGAAGCCACGCAGAGCGATATCGACCTGACCATCAATAAGATTAGAAATCGTCCGCTCGATCCCGCCGCCGTTGCACTGGGCATTGCCAAAACCGCTCCGATGCAGTTGAACGCACTGCCCGACGACCCCGCCAGAGATCTGACCGTACCGGCTCTTATTTGGGAAGTTCGCCGCGAACGCCGCATGGAGTTTGTACAGGAATTCTCGCGCATCATCGACCTTCGCCGTTGGGGCAAACTCAACTACATGGATACGGATGCCAATCCCGAACTGATGATGGGTACGTGGGTCAACTTCAGCGACGAAGCCCCCGGCCAACTCACCTCGGCCAACGTAGGCAAAATTCGCGTACAAGACAAGAGCGGCAACCTCATCGATTTCGACGGAAAGAACGGAGCCAGCCTGAAGGGTTTCTTCTATCCGCCGCAAAACCTGCCTCGTCTGCCGTATCTTGATACGCCCAATATCAATATCTACTTGTCGCCCATCGGCATCAATCAGATTAAAGATTACGACGCGCGCGGATACAAGCTCACTCAAACGGTCGGATGGCCGAGTGACATTCAATGATTAACCTTCTAAAAGAATAGAGATTATGTATAAATACATCAGAAATATAGGATTGCCCGCATTGGTGCTGACTATGATGGGTCTGACCTCGTGCGGTGATGATTATCAGAAGTTCAAAGAATATCCGTATCTCACCGATTTGGAATCCGTCAAGATATTGAATGGCGGCATAGGTGGAAATACGGTGTTCGAGGGACGCATCGACAGAGAGAACAAGATGATCGACTTCTCCCGCATGGATCAAGAAACCGACTTTTCCAAGCTGCAAGTAGAAGCCGTACTCTCGGAAGGCGCCGAATTGCAAGAGTCCGTACTCGACTTTAGCATGGCGGCCGACGAAGCCTTTAAGACCCTTACCCTTCGGGTGAAGAATCACGAACGCTACACCGACTGGTTTATCCGCGTGCGCAAACGCATCCCCGTTTACGGTGCCGACTTTGAGAAAGGTACAACATATGATTATACCGTGGGTGGTGGAAATATCTATCCGTCGTTTGGCAGCGGGTTGGTTCGCTGGGCTTCGTGCGATGGTATCAACGTGGTGATTCCCAGCCGCAATGCAGCCTACGGTGCGCAAGCACTGAAGGTGGAAGATTTGCGAAAAGGCATTGTCAACCCCATCACCTTAGACCTCACCGGTGTGACCGGCGGTACGTTTGTCTACAACTGTAGCGCCGCCGTCAACGGACACATCTATTTGATAAGCTTGTCGGGAAGTCATGCTTCGCCGTTTAGAATCTACTATTACGAGACGCCCGAATCGCCGGTTGAGTGCGTATTGGATGTTCCCAATATGGACAACTTTGCTCCCGATGCAGGTGCCCGTAACGGCGACAACGCCTCGTTCAACCTCGATGAAAATGGCGACGGCTATGCATTCTTTGGCGACAACGCCGGTGCAAAAGTGCTTCGCATCAAAGTAACCGGCTATAAAAACTTCAGCGAGCCGGAGGTGTTTACGCACGGCATTTCAAACCTGCAGTCGTGGATGACCATATACAAAGTGCCCAACAGCGATATGTATATGATGGGTGGAACCTATTCGCCCGTAATGCTGGTCGATGAAAGTGTGGCCATGCAATACTCGATGAACACCAGCTACATGCCGGCTCAATCTATCGGTGTGCGTGTGGTTGAATTCAACAGCGAACGTTACCTGATTATGGTCAACATTGCCCGTTCAACAGCCGTGGTTCCCACGCTCTATGTCTTCAACATCACCAAAGGCGGCGACGCTATTAAGGGTGCACTCGAATTCTTCGACCAAGGAGCCAATCATGCGCCCGATTTCAGCTTCACCCTGGGTGGCAGCAACTATTCGGCTCCCGGTGCCGACACCGGCTACCGCATCATCAAAGATTCCCAAGGTAAGGACGAGACGCTCATTCTCTTTGCCGGACGTGCCGATTCAGGATTTGTGCTTTGCGAATTCCCCATCAAGAAAGAGGTGGATGATTAAGCCAAGCAATCGATTCAATTAGAATTAGTTGTTTCTAGGGGCGTATGCATACGAGCGTATGCACTACGCCCCTTCAACTTTTAAAATAACTATTATGAAATATCTGAAATACATCACTTTTTTCCTCTTTATCGGGCTGCTCGTTTCTTGCGGTAAGGATAGTAACGACCCCACCCCCGACCCCGCTCCCGGTCCCAACCCAAACCCCGGCCCCGCTCCCAAACCCGACCCAACGGCTCCCGTTCTTCCCGTAGGAGAACTGCGCGGCGTGTGGGTAACCACCGCATGGGGCATCGACTGGCCGATGGGCGACTACAATGCCACCTCCCAGCAAAAGAGATATACCGACTATTTGGATCTGTTTGTAAAGTACGGCATCAACGCCATCTTCTTCCAAGTGCGTTCCATGGCCGATGCTTTCTACGATTCGCCCTACGAACCGTGGAGCCAGAACATTACCGGAACCAGCGGCAAAGCACCGAGCTACGACATCCTCAAATTCCTCATCGAGGAGGCTCACAAACGTGACATACAGTTTCATGCGTGGATCAATCCCTATCGCATCGCCACGCGGGCGGTGGGAGGAACTTTCCCTGCATTGAGCAGCAAGATACCCGCCGAGCTGACCAAAGATTATCAAGCCATTCGCATCTACAACCCCGCACTGCCCGAAGTGCAACAGCGCATTCAAGACATCGTTAAAGACTTGATTACGAAATATCCCGTCGACGGGGTGCACATGGATGACTACTTCTACCCCACGCTTCAAACCGGCGAGTCGATGAACGACGAGGTGGAGTTTAATACCTACGGAGGCAACTTCCGCGATGTCGCCTCTTTCCGCCGCAACAATGTGGATGTGGTTATCAAAGGCATCCAACAAACCATTATCAACACCCGTCCCGAGGTGATCTTCTCCGTATCGCCGGCCGGCAACTACAACGGCAACTACAATACATTGTATGCCGATTGCGCCAAATGGATGAACGGACGATGGGTCGATGTGATGATTCCGCAACTCTATGTCTCGACCACCAGCACGTTCAAAACCTACTTAGATTGGTTTGTGGCCAACAGCTATCAAACGCCGCTCATGGTGGGCTACGGAATCTATAAGTTTGGCGATCCCGCCCAGTATGGTTCCATCTATGCCACTACGACCGACCTGTTGAACCAATTTGCGTATGCCGACGGCAAAAAGAAGGTGATTGGCAGTTTGTTGTACAGCGCCAATTCACTGACCGCCAACAAAATCAATGTGATGACCACGATTGCCGACCGCTACAAGTCGCCCGTGTTGCTTCCCTACCTGGGACGCACGGCAGCGGAGAGTTTCGATGCTCCCTCGGGCGTGAAACTATCGGGCAGCACCTTGTCGTGGAATAGCATTGCCAAAGCGGTTCGTTATGCCGTTTATCTGAGCAATGGAGGCGGCAAAGAGGCCAAATTAGTGGGCGTAACCACCACCACTTCGCTGGACCTTCCCGGCAAAGGAACCTACTTTGTAACCGGTGTGGATAAAGTGAATGCGCAAAGCAAGCTTTCGGAACTGATTACTTATTAGGGGGTGAGCATTCGTTGAATCTGTCCGGGCGATGTTCACTATAATAAAAGAAGGTATGGAAAAAGTTGTAATCAGTGTATCGCGAACAGAAAAAGGTTATTCTGCTTCATGTGAGTTGCTTCCCGGATGGGTAGTGGCTGTAACGGGCGATTTCGACGAGCTTGCAGAAGAGATTCAGGAAAGCGTAGATTTCTACGTGGATTGTGCCAAAAAAGACGGGGAAGAATACCCTTCGGTGTTTGACGGCGCATACTCCTTTGAATACAAATTCGATGTACGTAGTTTGCTATACTTCTATCAGGATGTATTCTCTTTTGCTTCTTTGCAGCACCTAACCGGTATTAATCAAAAGCAACTAAGCCATTATGCTGCCGGACGTTCAAAACCACGCAAAGAGCAGGCTCTGAAAATTGTAGCCGGCCTGCATCGCTTAGCAGGTGAGCTAAATAGAATTACGGTATAATAACATCAGCTTCCTCAAACCCCAAAAAAAGGTGTGCTCAAACAGCACACCTTTTTTGTTGGTTCAGTTTGAAAAGCAAGCCCTCGAAAACTCGGAAATTACGAATCCGTTTTCAACTATACCATCCGGGGTTCCGAAAATTACGAATCCGTTTTCAACTATACCTTCCGAGGTTCCGGAAGATATGAATCCGTTTTCAACCAGACCTTCCGAAAACTCGGAAGATATGAATCCGTTTTCAACCAGACCTTCCGGAAACTCGGAAGATATGAATCCGTTTTCAATCATACCTTCCGGAAACTCGGAAGGGTTGATTTAGTTTTCAATCACACCTTCCGGAAACTCGGAAGGGTTGATTTAGTTTTCAATCATATCTTCCGGAAACTCGGAAGGGTTGATTCAGTTTTCAATCATACCTTCCGGAAACTCGGAAGGGTTGATTCAGTTTTCAACCAGACTTTCCGGAGTTCCGGAAGGGTTGATTTCGTTTTCAGGCAGGTTTGCCGAAACCGGGGAGGGATTGAATGGATTTTCATCCAAGAGGTGCGTCTTTCTATTTCTTCTGTTTCTGCGCCTCGATTCGTTTGGTCCACGCCTCGCGCTCCTTCTTCAAATCGTAGCCTCGTGCCGAGAGGTAGTTGTTGATGCGCCCCTTGTATTTGCCAAAGGCGGCGTGACGCTTTTCCGAACTCTCGGCGTCGATGGCAAATTCGCGGGCTTCTACTAACCAGGCATAGATTTGCGCCTTCTCTTGGGCGGTGAGGGTGGGAATCATCTCCAGCGTGGCTTTGTAGGTCACTTGCAACACGCCGTAGGTGATGCCGTCTTTGACTTGCTCGATTTGTGCGGCATCGAGATAGAGCGAGAGGGTGCCCGGAAAGGCAAAATGCGAACGGTACAGCGCAGCATCGCGCTCGGCTTGTGTGGAGAACTTCTCAAAGATGTCGTTCACCTCGAAGTAGCGGTTGGCAATGATGTGGCACACGTTCTTAGCCACCGAGTCGTTGGTCAGCCCCAACTTGTCGACAATCTTCTGCGAACGTTTCACGATGGTTTCGACATACTTCGCATCGCGACCGGCGCTGTTCAGGTCGATGGCCTTCACAGCAGCGCTGCTGCCCAAGAGCAGCAGCGCCAGTAGGATTAATTGCTTCATCGCGGGGGATTACATTAGTTTGCCTTTGGCAGCCAACGTGTCGTAGTTGTTGCGTAAATCGCGCCAATCTACTTTGTCGTGCGTGCCGATGCCGTTGATGTATTTCTCGATATTGGTGTAGCCGTCGCCCGTGCAGTCGGCATTGGCGTCGGTGGGGTCGTTCGGATTCAGACCGTTGGCTTTTTCCCATGCATCGGGCATGCCGTCGTTGTCGCTATCGACATAGGGAGTTCCTTTGTATTCGGGATAACCACCCATTTGACGCGGGTCGGTGATGATGCCTTGCTTATACGAATCTTTGGGCAGGCGACGATACTTAAACGAACCGTCTTCGGCCTGCGACTTGGCGGCCAAGCCTTCTACATCGCCGTAGGGATTGTCTTTGGGCAGTTTCTCCACATAGTAGGCTTTGCCGGTCTGCACTTCGGTGACGATGCGCTCGTCTACGATGTCGCGGCAGGGAATGTTGGCTCCTACGTTTTCAAGCACGTAGTTGTAGGCATCTTTGGCCGAGGTGACACGGAAGTAGGGCATGGCAAAAGGTACTTTGCTGCGGATTAGTTCGGTGTAACCGTCGGTATTGGGTTGGTTTTCCACTTGGATGCCGCCGTCCCAGTTGTTGTCGGAGACTTTTTGGTTGCCCTCCACGATATTACCGTCGGCATAGACTCTTCCGAACACTTTATAGGAGAGTTTGCTCCGGCCCGATTCGGGTTTAAGGATCCGATAGCCCACTTGATTCTTTTGGGTGAGCGGCCCGGGCTTGTAGTAGTTATTAATCATGTTGAACATGGCCGTATAGTCGCCACCGTCGGTGGAACGGTGCACCCAATTGTAGATGACATTGTTGGCGAAGTTAAACACGCCGTTCCATCCCACCGAAGGGTTTCGTCCCGTGTTGCTCGCCCACAAGTTGCGCACGAAGGCACAATTTTCGCCGCCCAGCGTGCTGCCGAACGAGTGATTGTAGGTATCGAGCGCTTTGGCCGAGATGGTGTTTTGAATGGTGACGTTGACCGTGGGAAGTTTGAGGGCGCGGCTGCCGTCGCCCGGATCGTACATGTGACGATAGAATGAAATGTTCTCATCCAAGCCCCAGGTGCAAGAGCAGTGGTCTATCATGATGTTGCCTACGGGATTTCCGCCGAATGCATCGTCGCGACGGGTCACTTTGGTCTCGCCGCGGCGGAAACGCATGTGGCGCACTACCACGTCGTGGGTGTTTACCCAAAACGATTCGCCCGCAATGCAGATACCGTCGCCCGGAGCCGTTTGTCCGGCAATCGTAATGTAGGGGGCGCGCACAATAATGGGCGTTTCCAAGCGAATGATGCCGGCTACGTTAAATACCACGATGCGGGCACCTCCCGTTTCACAAGCTTCGCGGAACGAACCGGGTCCGCGATCGTTCAAATTAGTCACCGTGATTACTTTTCCGCCACGACCGCCGAAACTATACATTCCGCCGCCTTCTGCGCCCGGAAAGGAGGGAATCTGTGCTTGCGGCAAATCATACGGACGGGCTGCCCAGGGAATGTAGGGGCGCCCTTCACGAGCTTCTTTCTCTACGATGGGAAGAGCCTTTTGCCAGGCTTCGTCGGAGCGTTTTTGTCCTTCGGCCATGCGTTGGTCGGAGGCTCTTTGTACGTCAGGTTCAATCTGAGGATACTGTGCCATTACATGGGTCGGCACAAGTAGAGCGGCACTGAATAGTGCTGTCAACAATCTTTTTTTGTACATCTTACCTATTGTTTTTAGGGTGAAAAAATTAAGAAGATGTCATTAAGACACAGATTTTAGCAAAATGTAATAATCCGGCCGTCCGATTTTAGGATATATTAGCAAACGAGTGGATCCGCTATTCGAGCGATTGCATGTCGTGCAACCGTTTATAATAGCCGTTTTTCTGCAGCAGTTCTTCGTGTCGTCCGCGCTCTACAACAGCTCCTTCGTAGAGTACGCAAATCTCGTCGGCGTTGCGAATGGTCGACAATCGGTGGGCAATGGCTATGGTGGTTCGTGTCTTCATCAGTCGTTCGAGGGCTTCTTGTACCAATCGCTCCGATTCGGTGTCGAGCGCCGAGGTGGCTTCGTCCAGAATGAGTATCGGCGGGTTTTTCAGGATGGCGCGGGCAATGCTGATGCGTTGTCGTTGTCCGCCGGAGAGTTTGCCCCCGCGATCGCCGATGTTGGTGTCGTAACCCTGCGGGGTTTCCATGATGAAGTCGTGGGCGTTGGCGATGCGGGCGGCCTCCATGACTTGTTCCATAGTGGCGTTCTCCACGCCGAAGGCGATGTTGTGAAAGAAGCTGTCGTTGAACAAAATAGCCTCTTGGTTGACGTTGCCGATGAGACTGCGAAGGTCGCTGATGCGCAGCTCTTTGATGTTGATGCCGTCTAAGAGGATTTCACCCTGATGAATATCGTGGTAGCGGGGCAACAAATCGACCAACGTAGATTTTCCGGAACCCGACTGCCCCACCAAGGCAATGGTGCGTCCTTTGGGAACCGTCAGATTAATATGTTTGAGCACCTGACGCGTGCCGTCGTAGCTAAACGAGACATCGCGGAATTCAATCTGCCGGTTGAGCTGCTTGAGGGTTTGCGGATGCTCCGTTTCGTGGATGGGGTTCTCGGAGAGCAAAATTTTGTCGATACGCTCCATCGAGGCCAATCCTTTGGGAATGTTGTAGCTTGCCTTGGAGAATTCTTTGAGCGGATTGACCAAACTATAGAGTATCACTAAGTAGTAGATGAATGCCGGAGCGTCGATCGCGCTGCTGTTGCTCAAGATGAGGGTTCCCCCGAACCACAACACAATCACAATGAGCACCGTGCCCAGAAACTCACTCATCGGATGCGCCAGGGCTTGCCGCGTGGCCACGCGGTTGATGGCATCCCGATAGTCGTTGCTGCATTTGTTGAAGCGAATGCGCATTTTCTTTTCGGCAATAAACGCCTTGATGATGCGCAAGCCTCCCAACGTCTCTTCGAGCTGCGACATGGTGTCGCTCCACTTAGCTTGTGCCTCGAGTGACTGTTGTTTGAGCTTTTTGCCCACCACTCCCATCACCCAACCCATGGTGGGAAGCACAATAAGGGTGAAAAGCGTAAGCTTCCAGCTGATGATAACGAGCGTAGCAAAATAGGAGAGAATCAGAATGGGATTTTTAATGAGCATGTCCAGCGAACTGGTCACCGAAGTCTCCACTTCGTTTACATCCCCGCTCATGCGGGCAATGATGTCGCCTTTGCGCTCTTCCGAAAAGAAGGCCAGCGGCAGGTGCAGGATTTTATTGTATACTTGGTTGCGAATATCGCGCACCACGCCGGTGCGCAAAGGTATCATCACGGCCGACGAAGCAAAATAAGTAAGTGTTTTAAAGAAGGTGGCCAGCGCCAGAAACAATCCCATAATCAGCAGCGTGGCCGAGGCACCGTGTGCGGCAATAATCTCGGAAATGTAGTAGTAGGCATTGTTTTTCACCAGCTCACCCAGTCCCACTCCCTGGGTATTCCACGGAATGAATTGGTAGAGGGTGGTATCTAACTTAAAAAGGATTTGCAAGATGGGAATAACCAGTGCAAACGAGAAGATGTTGAGCACTGCCGACAGCACATTGAGCAGCAAAGCGCTAATCAGGTATTTTTTATAGGGCGGCACGAAGCGTTGAAGCAGCCGGAGAAATTCTTTCATTGTAAATAGAGATATCGAACGTGTTTTTTCTATTGGGGGCAAAGGTACAAAGATTCTCTAACTATTTTTAAGTGAGACGAAGTAAATATCAACTCTGCAAACGACACGTCCCCGCACCGTCAAACGGATGCAGGGACGCACTGTGTTCACCGCTGTTGCGGGCGAATTCAAAAAAAGAATTTCTATTTACCTCCCTGGTAGTTTAAATACCACAGCTTGTGGGTTTGAGCATTGCTGTCGGCCCAAGAGCGGAAGTCGGGATACTCGTTTTGGGCATCGATACGCGAGCGTTCGGTCACGATGGTGAAACCGGTAACGGGCAAATCGATGGCAAAGGGATACGACCCGTCGCGCTTGATGTAATAGGCATCATCATAGGTGTAATTGAGTGATGCGTTGGCCATCGACGTAGCCGAATGCTTGGGCAGATGTACTTCCACGCGATTACTCTTTTCGGGTACATATTCCACAATGATGTAGGGATTGTATTCTTTGAGTTCCGCCTTGTCGAAAGGGGTGGCGAAGGTACGGGTCACCGTGTAGGTTCCCCTGCTTTTCAACGCCGCATCGTGGTCGGGATAGAGTATGATGGAATTCGTGAGCTTTTCTTCCACGACACCGGCGGGCAATTCTGCAAAAGTGCCTAATTGAGCGGCATCTATCTGATAAGCAAAGGCGCTGAGGATTTGCCCTCCGTCCCACACCGGCTTGAAGGTGTCGACAATCTTCTTGACTTTGTTTTTGCTGTCGAACGTGACGGCGCGTTCGTATTCCACCACCACATCGTTCATATCGTAGTCACCGCCCGAAGGCCAGATGTCTTCAAAGGCATACGTTCCGGCAATGGTTTCGGTGGCATCGGGAACGGTGATTTCCACTTCGTCTTTCTTGATGTGCGGACGTCCGGGGTTCTTCGGATCGATGATGGCATCCATATCGTCGGTAAACACACAGAAAAGCATGTCTTCGTAGCTTTTATCCCCCCCGTCTTCGATGCCGATGACCACGCCGCGGTATTTCTCGTCGTAGATGGAGACGAAATGCTGGTTGGCCGTATTGTTCGAGTAGAGAATCTCCTCGAAGTTCTGCACTTGGGAGTTTTTAGTGTTTAATCCGTCGGGAATCAGGAACCAGCCGATGGTGTAACCTTCGGGGAAGGTGTCGGAGGCGGGCTGATCGCCGTTCTCTCCGAAGAATTTCAAGACCACCTCGTAACCCGCTTTGAGAATCTCTTCCCGTTCGTTTTTGTAGTCGTAGCTGCCGATGATGGTGGCATTGGGGAAAACAATGTACTTCTTCAGCGTGCTGGCATCGTATTCACCGCTTCCCTTATAGTAATAGTAGCCAAAGACGTTTTTATACAAGCATTGTTGGTGCAACAACATCATGTGCACTTGCGTGGACTTGGCAATGTAGAAATTGGTCTGATCGATTTGTGCCTGGAGGTGGGTATTGTCGATGGTACCCTTTTCTTTGTTGGCTCCCCACAAAATTTGCTTCAACCGGTTGGTCAGAGCGGTGATATTCTCCGTGGTGCGCGTTTTACCGCTGTCATTCCAAACGGGTACGGTGGTTTTGGCACTGATGTAGCCGGCATTGATGGGAGTGTAGGTATAACGTCCCCACATGTTGGTTGAAGTAAATAACCGGCCGTGATTTGTCCATTTGCAAAGCGAATAGAGCTTGTCGGCGGGCAAAATCGAATAGGGAACCGAACCGGCAAAGTTGTAGGCGCGGGTCTGCGTCGCCGCTGCCTCGAAATGCACGTTGTGGTCGAAACTTACGGTGTTTTCCGTCACTTCCAGTTCCAAACAATCGGGCAATCCCATGGTGGGCGTGTGCAAATAGACATGCGACAGTCCGTCGGGGATGCGCATCTGTCCCTCAAATTTTCCGTCGGCATCGGTATAGGCCGAGAAGATCGGAAGCACGCCTTCTTTAAAAACACGTATCAGGCCATCATATTCCACGGGATTTTCCCGATACACTTCTATGAGAAGCGGAATCCCCCCGGGAGTGGCATAATCAACAGAAAGTTGCACATCGGTGCGCGTGTCGAAACTGAAATAACTATCGGCCGACGGCACTGTATTCTTTTGCTTACTGGGATCGTACGGACTTTTCCCCATGCATCCCATTAGCAATACTAAAAAGAACGCTGCCGGCAAAACAGCAGTCGTCCCCCAAGAGGTGGTTACTCGCATAATCGAAAAATAAAAATGAATACTAACGTTGTATCTCTCTATAGAATCAATCCTTCTATTTATGCGCAAAAATAGCAACAGAGTAATTAATAGTATCAAAGTACGAAGAACTATTTTTAAGAGAAGTTTATTTTTTAACTCTTTATAACTAAAACGACGCGTTACATATCTTTACGGTTTAGTCAGCGGCTCACCCGCTCATTCTGAGGGGTTTGCAGAATGCGCAATTTAAGGTATCTTTGCGAACCAATCAGAAAAGCGAAAAGAGCATGAACATTGCCGTTATTTTGGCCGGAGGAACAGGCAGCCGCATGGGTGGCACACTTCCCAAACAATTCATCGAAGTATCCGGACGAACCGTACTGGAGTACACCGTGCAAACGTTTGAACAGCATCCGCAAATCGATGAGATAGCCATTGTGGTGCATCCCGATTACCTGGCGCGGGTTGCCGCGCTGAAGCTGCGCTCGGCATGGACAAAAGTCACGAAGTTACTGGCCGGAGGAGCGCAACGCTATCAATCGAGCCTGGCCGCCATCGCCGCCTACCCCGACAACCAAGACATCCTGCTGTTGCACGATGCCGCACGCCCTTTCGTGAGCGCCCGCATCATTACCGACTGTTTGCAGGCCATGAATCGGTTCGATGCCGTGGGAGTGGGAGTGGAAGCCACCGATACCATCGTACAAACCGACGAGACCAACCTGCTTCGGGCGGTTCCGCCCCGCGCCCGGCTTCGGCACATGCAAACCCCGCAATGTTTTCGCCGGGGCGTGATTTATCAAGCCTATGAACGCGCCCTGCAAGACCCGCTGTTTGAGACGACCGACGATTGCGGCGTACTCTTGCGGTATGCACCCGATACACCTATATATATAGTGAAAGGCGAGCCGTCCAACCTGAAGATTACCTATCGGGAAGATTTGCGTCACTTAGAGGCATTGTAGCGTTCAGGGGTAAAAATTCCCCGTTTGTTGTTGGAATATCACATTTTATTGCTAAGTTTGCAGCAATATAAACATTCTATTATGAAGCTGTGATATGAAAACGACCCTCATTCTATGGTGGAAAGCATGGTTATTAATTGTCCTCCTGTCTGTCTCCGGTTGTTCGGAAAATGTCTACGATCCAACCAAACATCCGGTTGTTCCCCCTCAAGATAATCCGCTCGGCCAGGGATTTACCGCCCCCGAAGGATTTGATTGGTCACTGACGCGAAGCATCGAGTTGACGGTGGATGTGAACGACGTCGAATTCGACGGTCGCTACCGCTACCTCGTTGAAGTATTCACCGACAATCCGATGTTGCACCCGACGGCCACGGCCATTGCCGCAGCAGCGGCAAGCGCCCGGGAGTCGTGCCGGCTGCAACTGTTAATTCCCGATGCCGCCGGGCGTCTGTACGTTCGACAAACCGATCCGCGCAAACGACGGGAAATATACGGCATTCAGGTTCCTCCCGGAGCAACCCGGCTCACCTGCCGGCTTCAACCCCAAAGCGTGCAAACACGTGCCTCCGAAGCCGAAAATTCCGCCTTTGAAGCGGCTCAGCTGGCCGGATTTACCGAACCAACCCTCACGGAAGCCTCGCTCTTTGCCGATATTCCCACCGTCTCGGATCCGCCGCAAAGCCAGTGGAGCAGCGGCATGAATCTTTCGGGCGGAAGCAACTTAATCATCGACACCGAGTGGACCCGGGAGAATCCCTTCACCAAATCGCTCTATGTGAGCGGAACAGGGCGCGTGGCCATCTATGTAAAAGGCGTATGGAAGCCGTCGGACCTTTGGTCGGCCTTCGACATCTATGTGTTGGACGGCGGCAAAATAGAAACGCCCGGCAACCTCTCGCTGGGCGAAGAGGCGACGATTGCCGTGCAATCGGGCGGAAAAATCGAGGTAGGCGGAAAATTAACGACCTATACCAAACGCATCTACAACTTCGGCACGATGCAGGCGCACGAATTGCTGCTGGGTATCGGCTCCAAAGGCGCCATGAAGCTGCTTAACTACGGAGCGGTGAGCGTGGCGTCGAACCTCACCCTGTCGGGCTGTGAAATCTACAATCACGGCGCGGTCTCCTTCGACGAGACCGACGGCAGAATCAGCACCAACAATTCGTTGGAGACCGCCCTCATCAACCGCGCAAAAGCCACGTTTAAAGGAGCATACTGGGAAGGAGGCTCCTCTATCTACAACGACGGACTCTTAGAGCTGCGCAGTTACCACCATCGCGCCATCGACCGCGTGTATAACAGCTGCACCTTCGTGGCCAAAGAATCATGTACCCTCTACCGGCTAACTTTGAACAACGGCTCCCTGACCGCCGGAGAGAACCAACGCGGAGAGTGGATGGAAGTCCCCGAAATCAACTGTCCGTTCGACACGCAGATGTTGCTGCAGAACGGGTCGGTGATCAAGGCCGATCGGCTCGTTTTCACCAATTCCCCCAACCGCATCACCGGAGGCGGCGGCGACATCTCCCTACTGAAGGCCAAAACCATCGAAGTGAACGGCGCCGGCCCCTCGAGGGTGGAAGGCAACTTGGTGTTGGAGTGCGGAACGCTCACCGGAGCGTATGCTTCCCAGCTTGAGAACAATGCCGTAGGCACCGGCTACGACGAGTCGAAATACACGGTGGAAACCTGTGGGGGAATCTTCAACACCGGCAATCCGGGCGAATCGCAACCTTCCGACCCCGGCTACCCCATTCACGTAGAAGACGGCACCGGCTACACCTTTGCCTTTGAAGACAACTGGCCCTCCTACGGCGATTTCGACATGAACGATGTGGTGGTCTCGCTGGATAAAATCGCATGGTCGCTGCGTCCGGACGGATCGGTCGAAACCTATACGCTCGACGGCACCCTGCAAGCGGTTGGTGCCAGCAAAAAGTTGGGACTGGCACTGCGCTTCTTAGATTTGGATGCGACGGCCTATCCCCCCGTAGTCATCACCGAGGATGCACACCGCTTTGCCGGAAATCCCCAAGGCGACCGTACCTTCATCAATGTCTATGAAGGAAGCGCGAATAACCGCCCGGGCAAGCCGTTCGAGGTGACGCTGACGTTTGCCGCCGGACAAGTGAAGCCCCAGCAGCTGAACATCAACCGGTTAGACCTTTACGTGATTTCCGCAGCCGCTTCCAAGGGGCAAAAGCAGACCGAGATACACGTGGCCGGTTTTGCGCCCACTCCCGCGGGCGCTACCCTGCTTTTCGGAACCTCCAACGACCATTCGTCCGAGCAGGAGGGACGTTACTACCTGAGCAACGAGAACCTGGCCTGGGGCATCGTCATTCCAGCGCCTTTTGCCTGGCCTACCGAACAACAACGGATCACCAACGTGTACGCCGACTTTGCCGCCTGGGTTACCAGCGGCGGAGCGGAAAAAAAGGATTGGTACACCCGCAACAACGGATCGGCTTTTGAATGAGCCTGCCTGCGGGCACACGCTTAGAGATGTTCGCTCAGGCCGGATAGTTTCATGCCGTTGGAGCCTTTGATCAGGATGATTTTTCCGCTCGGCGGCTCGGCGAGCAGATCCTCCAGCAGCGAAGCGCTATCCGGATAGACGGGGAAGCGGTGACGGGTTTGCCCGAAGCATGCTCCCACCAACTTCACCCGATCGAAAGCACATTCGTCCAGATAGTCTACCACCGCCTGATGTTCGGCCGCACTGGCCTCACCCAGCTCCAACATATCACCCAGAATCACCATCTTGGGCAGCGGCGTTTGCAACCGGCGAAAGCTTGCAAGCGCCGCTTGCATGCTGGTGGGATTGGCATTGTAGGCATCAATAATCAGGCTGTTGCGCGCGGTGGTGACCCATTGCGAGCGATTGTTTTGAGGCTGGTACGCTTCCAGCGCGGCGCAGATGTGCGCCGCCTCCAGACCGAAGAAACGCCCCACGGCAATGGCGGCCAACACGTTGGGCAGGTTGTAGCTGCCGATAAGACGGGTGCGCACGGTGTGCACCGCGCCGTTTTTCCCCGCCTTCCAGTGAACGGTGAGGAAGGGTGCGTGCTCGTCGCCGGCGGTGCCGTTGACGTAGAGATTGGGCTGGCTTCCGTAGAAGATTTGGTTGAGATGATGCGCCATAGCGCGCAATTGCGCGTCGTCGTAGTGTAAAAAGATGGTAGCCCGGTCGCGCTCGCGCAAATAGTCGTAGAGTTCGCCTTTGGCGCGCAGCACCCCCTCGAAAGAGCCGAATCCTTCCAGATGCGCCCGACCTACGTTGGTAATCAGGCCGTAATTCGGCTCCGCTATCCCGACCAGCTCACGTATATCGCCCACGTGGCTGGCTCCCATCTCGATGATGCCGATCTGGTGTTCTTGCCCCAGACGCAGCAGGGTCAGGGGCACGCCGATTTGGTTATTCAGATTTCCCTGGGTGTAGAGCACTTGTTGTCGCTGCCCCAGCACGGCGGCAATCAACTCTTTGGTGGTGGTTTTCCCATTGGTGCCGGTGATGGCCAACAGGGGCGTGTTCAGTTGGCGGCGGTGAAAACGTGCCAGCTGTTGCAGCGCGGCCAGGGCATCGTCCACCAGGCAGTAGCGATCGTCGCCCGGCACGCAGTAGGCAGCCTCATCCACCACGGCGTAGCTGCATCCCGCCTCCAGCGCCCGGGCGGCGAAGGCGTTTCCGTTAAACGAATCTCCCTTGAGGGCGAAAAAGAGGTTTCCGGCCTGGCAGCGGCGGCTATCGGTGGTGATGCCACTGCTTTTTTTAAAGAGGCGATAGAGAGCGGGAATATCCATAGGGTGCCATCTTGTTTAATACTATTTCTGGGCGCAAATGTACGCAATTCTTTCAGATAAAGGGTTGCCGGCGTTCACCTGCGCGGTTGGATGCCGTCGCAAACTTTTCCAGTGCAATACCGCACGGTTTTACGCCGTCGCAAACTTTTCCGGCGCAATACCGCGCAGTTTTACGTTTTCTCAAAGTTTTCCGGCGCAATACCGCCATGTTTTACGCCGTCGCAAACTTTTCCGGCGCAATACCGCACGGTTTTACGCCGTCGCAAACTTTTCCGGCGCCGTGCCGCACAGTTTTACGTTTTCGCAAACTTTTCCGACATCGTGCCGCACGGTTCTTACGTATTACGGAAGAATCTGTTCCCCGATGGGACTGGGAATGCCCGTTTCACTCTCTTGCAGAGGCAGGGCAAATATCATACGGCAACCTTGCGTATAGGTGCTGTCAATCACCAGCGAGCCACCCATCTTCTCGGCGATGAGCCGACAGATGGACAAGCCCAGTCCGGTGCCCGGCACAAACGAGTTGAGTTTGGCAAAACGCTCGAAGACATAGGCTTGCTTGTCGGCGGGAATGCCGATGCCCGTGTCGGTGACCGTGAGAATCAGCTCGCTGTGATGTTTGTGACGACGGGTGCTCCAGGCCAGCTCGATGCTTCCTTTTTCGGTAAATTTCAGCGCGTTTTGCATCAATTGCATCAGCACTTGCAGCACGCGGCCGGGGCTGGTTTGAATGCGCAGGGTTTTCTGCTCGGGTTTGAAAATGAGACTCACCTCGGGCTTGGCTTTGTAGCGCATCTGATTCATCGCCGCCATGCAGATGGTGGTGATGTCGGCACTCGTTTGGGTGGAGATGCTGTTTTCGCTGTCCAAGTTGGAGAGGTCGAGCACATCGTTGATCAGCTGGAGCAAATTCTCGCTGCTCTGCTCGATGATGTGGGCATACTCTTTGGTCTCTTCGTTTTCGGTGAATTCACTGCAAAGAATTTGCGAGAATCCCACAATGGAATTGAGCGGGGTGCGTATTTCGTGGCTCATGTTCTGTACGAACTCGGTTTTCATCAGGTTGGCGCGCTCCTCGAGCTTTTTCGCCCGGTAGAGCTGTTTGCGCAAGCCGCGTTCGCGAATTAACACCACCACAAAGACGAGCACGAGGATACTGAGCAAAATCACCACGTAGGGTCTGTCGGTAGGCGTCGGGGTCTCTTTTTTCAACCTCAACTCGCGGTCTTGCAGCTGGAGGCGCATCGTCGACAGGGCAATTGCCTGCATGCTGCGGTCGCCCTGCTCGCCGGCCATGCGATAGAGGGTATCGAGCATCTGCATGATGGCCGGCGAAGTGGATTGCTCCTGACAATAGCGGTAGTAGATATACAAACTGCTGTCTGTGGCAGACGTGGCTGGTTCGTTCGTTTCGACGGTTTCTTGCCCCTGCAAGATGAAGGAAAATCCCCATCCGCCCAGTAGGAAGATCAGGATCCACTGTGTCTTTCGAAATGCGCTCATTCTTTACTTTCTTTATCGATTAGTTATTAATTATGCGCAAAGGTAATACGTTTTTTCACACTTCATACGGCTCCAACTATCTTTTTGCTTACATTTGCAAAAATATCAGCAACAGACGTATCCATGGTTTCATCCACCCGCTTCTCTTTGAATCTCGGCGGCACGCTACTCGATCTTTCCGTGCCGTGTGTCATGGGCATTTTAAATGTCACTCCCGATTCGTTCTACCCGGGATGCCGGGCGTGGTCGGAGGCGGAAATCGCCGCACGTGCACATCAAATCATCACGCAAGGCGCCCGCCTGATCGACATCGGCGCCTATTCTTCGCGCCCGGGCGCCGAACACCTCGCCCAAGACGAAGAGATGCAGCGGTTGCGGCGGGGATTGACGATTTTGTTCCGGGAATATCCCCAAGCGCTCGTTTCGGTGGATACTTTTCGTGCCGACGTGGCCAAAATGTGCGTGGAAGAGTTTGGCGTGGTGATGATTAATGATATTGCGGCAGGCACCATGGATGAGCGGATGTTTCCGACCATCGCCCGTCTGCAGGTGCCGTATATCCTGATGCACATGCAAGGCACGCCGCAAAACATGCAACTGCAACCTTCCTACACCCATTTGATGCAAGAGGTGTTTCTCTTCTTCGCCCAACGGGTGGAACAGCTTCACGCATTGGGGGTGAACGACCTCGTGCTCGACCCGGGCTTCGGTTTTGGCAAAACGCTGGAGCATAACTATCAGCTGCTGGCACATCTGCAGGAGTTCCGGCTTTTCGAGCTTCCCCTACTGGTGGGCCTCTCGCGCAAGAGTATGATTTATGGTTTGCTGAAGAGTACGCCCCAGGAGGCGCTCAACGGCACCACGGTGCTGCACACCGTGGCGTTGCAAAAAGGGGCACACATTTTACGCGTGCACGATGTGAAGGAGGCGGTGGAGGCCGTGCGCATCACCCAACAAATAGAATCGTATAACGAATAGATAAAATAGACATGTTCTTCTTCGACTTTGGAATCAAAGACTTCATCGACATCTTGCTGGTGGCGCTGTTGCTCTACTATACCTATAAATTGATGAAAGCCTCCGGCTCAATCAATGTGTTTACGGGCATTTTGGTGTTCGTCCTGCTTTGGTTGGTGGTTTCGCAAGTGTTGGAAATGAAATTGCTGGGCAGCATATTCGACCAATTGGTGCGGGTGGGTGTGATTGCGCTCATCGTGTTGTTTCAGGAAGACATTCGCCGCTTCCTGCTCACGCTCGGCTCGCAGCGTCACATTCGCCGGTTGGTACGTTTCTTCGCCAAAGATAAACAGGGCGACGCCAAGCACGAAGAGATTATGCCCATTGTGATGGCTTGCGTGAGCATGGGTCGGCAAAAAGTGGGCGCCCTGATTGTGATGGAACGCAACATGCCGCTCGAGGAGATCATACACACCGGCGAGGTGATCAATGCTAACATCAATCAGCGGCTCATCGAAAACATCTTCTTCAAAAACAGCCCGCTGCACGACGGCGCCATGATTATCAGCAAGGGGCGAATCTGTGCGGCCGGTTGCATCTTGCCCGTCTCGCACAACTGGGACATTCCCAAAGAGTTGGGTTTGCGACATCGTTCGGCGCTGGGTATTTCGCAAGCTTCGGACGCCTTGGCCGTGATTGTCTCGGAAGAGACGGGAAGTATCTCCGTGGCCTACGAAGGAGCGTTCCACTTGCAGCTGAGCGCCGAAGAACTGGAGCGACTGCTGGCCAAGGAGCGTTAGACTGGGGCTTTCTCCAAAAGGTCGGCATTTTAGTTCATTAAATCGCTTGGAAATTAGAAATCTTACCGTACCTTTGCAGCACCAGTACCCGCCGAGCCTCTTCACAATGCTTAAATTAGGCGGGTCGTTTTATTTTATATACCCTATGAAAGTCAGTTATACAGAACCTAATTAATCCCGTATTATTTGTTTATATCACACTAAAGGATTATGTTTGCACAAAATATTATCCCCCTTGGTTGGGAAAGACCAAGGCCCGCCTCCCGCAAGGGAGGCTTATTTTTTATATTATGGAACAAGAAAAACAGAGAGTTATCGTTTATGTAGATGGTTTCAATTTCTATTACGGATTGAAACACCCTAAATGGAGACGCTATTATTGGCTCGACATCGTCAAATTATTTGAGAGCTTTATGCGACCGAATCAAGAACTAATAGCAGTCAAGTATTTTTCAGCACGTCCTACCGATGTGGGGAAAAGAAAAAGGCAAGATGCTTTCTTTCAGGCTAATAAAGAAAATGCCAAATTTAAACTTATCTTGGGCAAGTATTTGAAGAAAGATTAGAATGCTTCAAATGCCACAATATTATTCATACCTACGAAGAGAAGGAAAGTGATGTTCGAATTGCGACGCAAATCATTGCCGATGCCTATCAGCACAATTGTGATATATCTATCATTGTTTCCGCAGATAGTGATATGATACCGGCAATAGAACTGCTGAACGAAATCAAGCACAATGTATTTGTTTATTTCCCGCCAAATCAGCATTCAACATATTTATCGGTGATGAACAGCGGCTATGTTACGCAGATGCAACGCTATGAAGCAAGATTCAAACATGCTATTCTTCCTGATGTTATACAGCTGAAGCATAAAAACTTTGCGCTGAATATACCCGCGGAGTGGAAAGTGTTGCAAAAACCAAATTTGGCGTAGGGTAGTGTGTATAAATTTTGCTGACGCCAAGCATTCACCGCACGCATAAAGGAGTAAATCCACATTGGTGAGTGTAACTGCTCAACAACGAGAAAGGTCCCCGCGATTGGGGGCCTTTCTTTATTCATAAACCTATTTGCACACGTCGCGGGTAGTTAGTAGCTTTGTAGCTGCAAAACCCAAAAAGACAGCAACATGTATCAAGCTAAAATTACCATCCCGTACGCCGTAGCCGACTTCGCCGAATTGCGCGAACGTGGTTATTACTATGTTGACAAGACACAATACATCAGTAAGTTGGAAGGCTATAAAGCCCCCGTCTTCCTCCGCCCCCGCCGCTTTGGCAAGAGCTTGCTGGTATCTACGCTGGCCTATTACTACGACATCAACGAAGCTGATCGCTTCGAGACGCTGTTTGGCGGCACTTATGTAGGCAGTAACCCCACGCCGGAACACAACCAATACATGGTGATGCGGTTCGATTTCTCGACAATGGTGATGGCCGATGCGATGGAGAAGCTGGAGATTAACTTTAATAACTCGCTGTGCCCCCGTATGAAAGGCTTCGTCACCGGCAGTGCACGCTATCCGCGCTTTTTCGAGGGCTTTGGCTTTCGAAGCGAAGAAACTGCAACCGGCATGTTGGAAGATATTTTGGGTTGGGTGAAAGACCACAATCTGCCGCCACTCTACATCCTCATCGACGAATACGACAACTTCACCAACCAACTGCTCACCACCTACCAAGATCCGCTCTACGAACGGCTCACCACCGGCGACAGCTTCTTGCGCACCTTCTTCAAGGCCATCAAGGCTGGCATTGGCGAAGGCACCATCCGCACCTGCTTCTGTACCGGCGTGCTGCCCGTGACGATAGACGACCTGACCAGCGGATACAATATAGCCAACATCTTGACACTCAAGCCCGACTTTCTCGAAATGCTGGGATTCAACCACGAAGAGGCTGCACGGTACTTGCGCTATGTCATCGACAAATACGGCACAGATAAAGGGGCGTTCGACGAAATATGGACACTCATCGTGAACAACTACGACGGCTACCGCTTCCTGCCCGACGCTCGCCCGCTGTTCAACTCGACCATCCTGACTTATTTCTTTCAAAACTATGCCGAGTTGCACGGCGGCATCCCCCGCGAACTGATTGACGAAAACCTGCG